>NZ_JBIAVJ010000021.1:0-74655 GCF_042894025.1 Streptomyces sp. NPDC001549 | reverse complement strand
CTTAACCTGGGGTATTGTTTGTATTTATTGGCCACCGTGGGGGCGGTCCGGGGGGTGGTGGGGGTGGGGGGGGGGGGCCCCCACGACCGGTGGGTCAACTGGCGAGCTGGGCCACGGCCTCGGTGGCGATCTTCTCGAACACGGCCTCGTCGGCGGCGAACTCGGAGTCCGGGATCGGGGCGTGGATCACCAGCTCGGTGAACCCCAGATCGCGGTGCCGGCCGGCGAAGTCGACGAACGCGTCCACGGACTGCAGCACGGTGTTGGCCTCCGGCGTGAAGCCGGTCAGGAGGATCTTCTCCACGGGCTCCAGGTCCCGCCCGATCTCCAGGAAGGCCTTGCCGAGCCGTTCGAGCTGCCCGCGCAGGGCCTCCCGCGACTGCTCGGGCGTGCCTTCCTCGAAGAGCTTCGGGTCGCCCGTGGTCACCCAGGCCTGGCCGTGCCGGGCGGCGAGCCGCATGCCGCGCGGTCCGTTCGCGGCGACCGCGAAAGGCAGCCGGGGCCGCTGCACACAGCCGGGGATGTTGCGGGCCTCCTCGGCGGAGTAGAAGGTCCCCTCGTGGCTCACCGAGCCCTCGGTCAGCAGCCGGTCCAGCAGCGGCACGAACTCGGCGAAGCGGTCGGCGCGCTCGCGCGGGGACCAGGCCTCCTGGCCCAGCGCGGTCGCGTCGAAGCCGTTGCCGCCCGCACCGATGCCGAGGGTGATGCGCCCGCCGGAGATGTCGTCCAGGCTCATGAGGTCCTTGGCGAGGGTCACCGGGTGACGGAAGTTCGGCGAGGTGACGAGCGTGCCCAGGCGCAGCCGCTCGGTGGCGGTGGCCGCCGCGGCCAGGGTGGGCACCGCTCCGAACCACGGACCGTCGCGGAACGTCCGCCAGGACAGGTGGTCGTAGGTGTAGGCGGTGTGGAACCCGAGCTGCTCGGCCCGGAGCCACTGATCGCGTCCTCCCTCGTGCCATCGACGTACCGGAAGGATCACCGTGCTCAGACGCAGACTCATACTTCGAGCCTACGGCGAGCCGGTGTTTCACGTGAAACGGCGCCGTTTCACGTGAAACATCGCCCGAGGTGACAGCCTCCCGCCCATGGTCAGGACCTCCTCGGCCATGGGCGAAGATGGAGCCGTGACCTCGGCTCCCCAGTGCCCGGACGGGCCAACCCCCACGCCCCGGCTGATCGCCACCGACCTCGACGGCACCCTGCTGCGCGACGACAAGTCCGTCTCGCCGCGCACGGTCGCCGCGCTCGCCGCCGCCGAGGAGGCCGGGATCGAGGTCTTCTTCGTCACCGGCCGCCCGGCCCGCTGGATGGATGTGGTCAGCGACCATGTCCACGGCCACGGTCTGGCGATCTGCGCCAATGGCGCGGCGGTGGTCGACCTGCACGCCGGACGAGAGTTCGTGCAGGTCCGAGCCCTTCCGCGGGTGACCGCGCTCGCTGTCGTCGATGCCCTGCGGGCCGCGGCACCCGGCACTTCCTTCGCGGTCGAGCTGACCACCGGCATCAATTACGAGCCGACGTACCCGCCCTTCTTCAAGGACCCGGGTGCCCGGGTCGCCACCGCCGAGAAGCTGCTGCACGAGGACACGGACGAGAACTCCGCGCCCGTGCTCAAGCTGCTGGCGCACCACGCCGAGCTGGCTCCGGACGAGTTCCTGACGCTGGCGCGGTCCGCCGCCGGTGAGTACGCGTCGATCACCCGGTCCAGTCCCACCTCGCTGCTGGAGGTCAGCGGGCCGGGCGTGTCCAAGGCGAGCACCCTGGCACTGTGCTGCGCCGAGCGGGGTATTTCCCCCGCCGAGGTCGTCGCCTTCGGGGACATGCCGAACGACGTGGAGATGCTCAGCTGGGCGGGCACCTCGTACGCCATGGGCAACGCCCACCCCGATGTGATCGCGGCCGCGTCCGGCCGTACGGTCGCCAACAACGAGGACGGGGTCGCCCTCGTCATCGAGCGCATACTGGCCGAACGGACCGCACAGCAGCAGGCCTAGTGCTGTGACCGGGAAGGTTCACCGGATCACAGCACTAGACGGCGGGCTGGAGCGGGGCTTCCCACACCACGGTGGTCCCGCCGCCGTCCTCGCCGATGCCCGGACCGTACGAGCTCGCGCCACCCAGCGACTCGGCCCGTCGGCGCAGGTTCCGCAGCCCGCTGCGGCGGCCGCCCTCCGGGATGCCCACCCCGTCGTCGGCGACCTCCAGCCGGACCCCTGGCCGGCCGCCGGCGAGCGTGATGGTGGAGTCGATGACCACATCGATCCGGGTCGCCTCGGCGTGACGGAAGGCGTTCGACAGGGCCTCACGCAGCGCGGCGATCAGGTTCTTGCCCACCAGCTCACCGACGACCGTGTCGACCGGGCCGAGGAAGCGGTGCGCGGGCTTGAAGCCCAGGGGCACCGCGGCCATGTTGATCTCCCGCAGCACCCGGGTACGCAACCCGGACGGGGCCTCGGCCGGACCCTGCTGGAGGGCGAAGATCGCGGTGCGGATCTCCTGGATCGTCACGTCCAGTTCGTCCACGGCCTTGCCCACGCCGTCGCGCACCTCGGGGACGACGGTCCGGCGCTGGGCGCCCTCCAGCATCAGCCCGGTGGCGAAGAGCCGCTGGATGACCAGGTCGTGCAGGTCGCGGGCGATCCGGTCACGGTCCTCGAACACCGCCAGCCGCTCGCGGTCGCGCTGTGCCTCGGCCATCATCAGGGCGAGCGCCGCCTGTGAGGCGAACTGGGTGGCCAGGGTCCGCTCGGCCTCGGTGAAGGGACGCCCGCCCCGGGCCCGGGGGGTGACCAGCGCGCCCAGCACCCGCCCGCCGCTCTGCAGCGGCAGCAGCATGCACGGGCCGTACCGGCTGGTGAGCTTGCTGGTCATGCGGGGGTCGGCCGCGGCGTCGTCCACGAAAACCGGCTCACCCGCCAGCAGCCTGTCCACCACCGGGCTCTCGGCCGGGATCACCAGTCCGAGCGAGGTGGCCGGGTTCTCGGAGGAGACCGCGACGATCTCCATCCCGCCCTCCTCGGCCGGCAGCATGACGATCCCGGCGGCGGAGTCGGCCAGCCGACGGGCCTGTTCGGCGACCACCGCGAGCGCGTCGTCCGCGTCCCCGCCGGACAGGAGAGCGGTGGTGACGGCCACCGAGCCGTCGATCCAGCGCTCGCGCTGGGTGGCGGCCTCGTACAGCCGGGCGTTGCCGATGGCGATGCCCGCCTCGGTGGCCAGAACCCGGACCATGTGGAGGTCGTAGTCGCTGAACTCGCCGCCGCCGTTCTTCTCGGCGAGGTAGAGATTGCCGAAGATCTCCCCCTGCACCCGGATCGGTACTCCGAGGAAGGTCTTCATGGGCGGGTGGTGCGGCGGGAACCCCGCCGAGCGCGGATCCTTCGTGAGATCGGCGAGCCGCACCGTGTCGGAGTGCGAGATCAGCGCTCCGAGCAGGCCCCGTTTCCCGTCGGGGCGGTGTCCGATCTTCCGGGCCTGTGCCGAGCCGATCCCGTGGGTGACGAAGTCCGAGAGCCCGCGGCCCTCCGTGTCGACGACGCCGATCGCCGCGTAGCGGGCGTCCGCGAGCTCGGCCGCGGTCTCGCAGATGCGGTCCAGCGTGGAGTGCAGCTCGAGCCCGGTCCCGACCGACCTCATGGCCTCCAGCAGTTGCGGTACCCGGGCCGTGAGCTCGGTGGACAGGCCGTGCAGACTCCTGGTGGCCTGGGTGGCGGCCACCAGCGGGTCCGTAGTCCCCGCAGTTCCCGCAGTCCCCGGCGCTCCCGGCGCTCGCGGCAACGGACTCGGCAACGGATCCGGCGATGGACCCGGTGAGGGATCCGGCGATGGACCCGGCGATTCCTGCGACTGCTGCGCTGACATGGCCCTGAGCGTAGTTAGTCCCTATTGCCGGGGAAAGTTGGCCAAAGTCCCGTCCGTTGCCCTTTCTCGCTCCAGCAGCCGCCGCAGCGGTCCCTCGACGGCGGCCAGCTCCGTGTACGGGCCGCGCTGCACGACCTCGCCGCGGTCCAGCACGAGCACCTCGTCGACCGCCTCCAGACCGGCCAGCCGGTGCGTGATCAGCACGGTGGTCCGGCCCTCGGTCACGGCCAGCAGATCCGCCGTCAGGGCGTCCGCCGTGGCCAGGTCCAGATGCTCGGCCGGCTCGTCCAGGACGAGTACGGGGAAGTCCGCGAGCAGTGCCCGGGCCAGGGCCAGCCGCTGGCGCTGACCACCCGAGATCCGCTCGCCGTGCTCGCCGACCAGCGTGTCCAGCCCGTCCGGAAGGCCGTCGGCCCACTCCAGGAGCCGGGCCGCGGCCAGCGCCTGCCGCAGCTGCTCCTCGCTCGCCCCGGTCCGGGCCAGGCGCAGGTTCTCCCGGACCGAGCTGTCGAAGATGTGCGCGTCCTGGGCACACAGGCCTACGAGGGCCCGTACGTCGTCGCCGTCGAGCGTGCGTGCATCGCTCCCGCCCAGGCTGTACGCGCCTTCGGCCGGGTCCAGGAACCGGAGGAGGACCTGGGCCAGGGTGGTCTTGCCGGACCCCGAGGGACCGACGACGGCGATGCGGCGGCCGGCCTCCAGGGTCAGGTCCACGTCCCGCAGCGCCGCACGCTCCTGGCCGGGGTGGCGGGCGGTGAGCCCCGTCAGCCGCAGCGGGAACGGCGAAGCGGGGGCCGCGGCGGGCCGCTCCGGCTCGGCGACCGGCACCGGCGCGTCGATGACCTCGTAGACCCGCTCGGCGCTACGGCGTACCCGCTGGCGGTACTGGACGGCGAGCGGAAGTCCGTTCACCGCCTCGAAGGCGGCCAGCGGCGTCAGGACCGCGACGGCCATGGCCACCCCGGACAGCCGTCCGTCGTGGACGGCGTTCGCGGCAACGGCCGCGGCGGCCACGACGGTGAGCCCGCAGACCAGGGCCGACAGGCCGCCGCCCAGCCCGGCCGCGGCCGAGCCCCGCGCGGCGATGCGCGTCAGCAGGCCGTCGCTCTCGCGCGTCCGGCCCTTGCGGTCCTCCAGCGCACCGGCCACGGTCAGCTCCGCGGTCCCGGTGAGCAGATCGGCCACCCGGGTGGCGAGTTCGCCCCGGGCGGGCGCGAGCCTGCGCTCCGCACGGCGGGCGCAGGCGCCGCTGACCAGCGGTACCGCGACACCGGCGGCGAGCAGTCCGACGGCGAGTACGGCTCCGGCCTCGGGCAGCAGCCATGCGGTGAAGGCGACCGAGCCCGTTCCGACGAGCACGGCCGTACCGACCGGCAACAGCCAGCGCAGCCAGTAGTCCTGCAGTGCGTCGGCGTCGGCCACCAGCCGGGCCAGCAGGTCCCCACGCCGGTGTTCGCGCAGCCCGGCGGGCGCGATGCGCTCCAGTCGGCGGTACACGGAGACCCGCAGGTCGGCGAGCATCCGCAGCACGGCGTCATGCGAGACGAGCCGCTCGGCGTACCGGAAGACGGCGCGGCCCATTCCGAAGGCCCGGGTGGCCGTGACGGCCACCATCAGGTAGAGCACGGGCGGCTGTTCCGAGGCCCGCGAGATCAGCCAGCCCGACACCGCCATCAGGCCGACGCTGCATCCGACGGCCAGCGCGCCGAGCAACAGCCCGAGCCTGAACCGTCCTTGCCATGCCCTGGCAACCGCCCGCACCCGGCGCAGCGGATCCCGCGCAACGCCCGAACCGGCCGTGCCCGAACCGCCGGCGCCCGAACCGGCCGCGCCCGAGCCGCCGCCGGCCCCCGCCCGCTCGCGCGCCGCACCGAGGATCCACTCCCCGGAATCCGGGATGTGCTCGCCGCGGTCACCGGCCGCACCGGAGGACAGCAGCTCGGCGCCGACCGGGGAAGCGGCGCGGCGAAGGAGTGTCCCATCGGCGAGGGGCCCCTCGGTGCCGTCGCCCGCCGCCATGGCCACCACCCGGTCGGCGACGGCGAGCAGCGCCGGCCGGTGCACGACCAGCAGCACGGTCCGCCCCGCGGAGAGCCGCCGGACCGCGTCCACGATCCCCGCCTCGGTCTCGCCGTCCAGCGCCGCCGTCGGCTCGTCCAGCAGCAGCACGGGCCGGTCCGCCAGGAACGCGCGCGCCAGGGCCAGTCGCTGCCGCTGACCGGCGGACAGGCCCACACCGCCCTCGCCCAGCGGGGTCTCCACCCCGTGCGGCAGCGCGGTCACGAACTCCCAGGCCCCGGCGTCCTTCAACGCCTGGGCCACATCGGCGTCGGAGGCCCCCGCGCGGGCCAGCCGGACGTTCTCGGCGATCGTTCCTGCGAACAGGTGCGGCCGCTGCGGCACCCAGGCGATCTGCTGCCGCCACTGCGCCGGTGACAGCTCGGCCAGGTCCGTGCCCGCGACCCGGACCCGTCCGGCGGTCGGCGTCACGAATCCCAGCAGCACCTGGAGCAGGGTGGACTTCCCCGCTCCGCTCGGACCGGTGAGGGCCACACACTCCCCCGGCCCGACCGTGAGCGAGACCGGCCGGGGCGAGTCCTCGCCGCGGCCCTCGTAGCGGACGGCGATCCCCTCGATCTCGATCCGCAGGGGAGCACCGCCCGGCAGTTCGGCCGTCCCGGCCGTACCGGAGGTGGGGGTCTCCAGAACCTCGAAGATCTCCTCGGCGGCCGCAAGCCCTTCGGCGGCCGCGTGGTACTGAGCCCCCACCTGCCGCAGCGGCAGGTACGCCTCGGGCGCCAGGATCAGGATGACCAGCCCGGTGTAGAGGTCCAGTTCGCCGTGGACCAGCCGCATGCCGATGGTCACGGCCACCAGGGCAACCGACAGGGTCGCCAGCAGTTCCAGGGCGAAGGAGGAGAGGAAGGCGATGCGCAGGGTCCGCATCGTCGCGCGCCGGTAGTCATCGGTGATCTTGCGGATCGACTCGGCCTGCGCCTTGGCCCGGCCGAAGACCTTCAGGGTGGGAAGCCCGGCCACCACGTCGAGGAAGTGCCCGGAGAGCCGGGACAGCAGCCGCCACTGGCGGTCCATCCGGGACTGGGTGGCCATGCCGATGAGGATCATGAACACGGGGATCAGGGGCAGCGTCACCACGATGATGGCCGCCGACACCCAGTCCTCGGTGACGATGCGGGCCAGCACGGCCACCGGCACGACCACCGCGAGCCCCAGCTGGGGCAGGTAGCGGGAGAAGTAGTCGTCGAGCGCGTCCACGCCCCGGGTGGCCAGTGACACCAGCGATCCCGTCCGCTGCCCGGCCAGCCAGCCGGGCCCGAGCTCCGCGGCCCGGTCCAGCAGCCTGCCCCGCAGCTCCGACTTGACCGCCGCGCCCGCACGGTGCGCGGCCAGCTCCGTGAGCCAGGCGATCAGCCCGCGCCCGAGCGCCACCGCCGCGAGCAGCAGCAGTGGCGTCCGGAGCGCCTGGCCGTCGAGCCCCCGCTCGAACGCTCCGACCACGATCTCGGCGATCAGCATCGCCTGACCGACGACCAGCCCCGCCCCGGCAAGGCCCAGGGCCACCACCGCCCCCAGGAAGAGGCGGGTGGAACGGGCGTACCGGAGCAGGCGCGGGTCGATCGGTTTCACGTGAAACATCCCCTCGGGGAGGTCGTCAGCCGGACGGGCGGGTCATACGTCGCGGGAACTCGGTGCAGGGCCCGGTACAGGCCTCGGTAGTGGGATCGGTACAGAGCTCCGTACAGGACTCAGTGCACATCGACGATGTGCTGCGTCCCGATCCGCTTGCGGAACACCCAGTACGTCCAGCCCTGGTAGAGCAGGACGAGCGGGGTGGCCACGGCCGCACACCAGGTCATGATCTTCAGGGTGTACGCGCTGGACGAGGAGTTGGTGACCGTGAGGTTCCAGGCCTCGTTCAGCGAGGACGGCATGACGTTCGGGAAGAGCGTGAGGAAGAGCATCGCGACGGCCGCCGCGATGGTGACCCCGGACAGTGCGAACGACCAGCCCTCGCGGCCGGCGAGGTTGAAGCCGAGGGCCCCGACCAGCGCCAGCACCGCGACGGTCATCGCGATCAGGCTCGTGCCGTCGCCGCGCGAGACCTGGGTCCAGATCAGGAAGACCAGGGCCAGCACGGCGGTGACCACGCCCAGCCGGGTCGCCAGTTTCCGCGAGCGGTCCCGGATGTCACCGACGGTCTTGAGCGAGGTGAAGACCGCGCCGTGGAAGGTGAACAGGGTGAGGGTGACCAGTCCGCCGAGGATCGAGTAGACGTTCAGCAGGTCCAGGAAGCTGCCGACGTACTCCTTGTTCTCGTCGATCTTGACGCCGCGCACGATGTTGGCGAAGGCGACGCCCCACAGGAACGCGGGGATCAGCGAGGTCCAGAAGATCGCGTGTTCCCAGTTGGTCTGCCACCGGTCCTCGGGGCGCTTGTGCCGGTACTCGAAGGCGACGCCACGGATGATGAGGCAGATCAGGATGAGCAGCAGCGGCAGGTAGAAGCCCGAGAAGAGGGTGGCGTACCAGTCGGGGAAGGCGGCGAAGGTGGCACCGCCCGCGGTGAGCAGCCAGACCTCGTTCCCGTCCCACACGGGCCCGATCGTGTTGATCAGGACCCTCTTCTCCGTACGGTCACGGGCGAGCAGCTTGGTCAGTACGCCGACTCCGAAGTCGAAGCCCTCCAGGAAGAAGTAGCCGGTCCACAGGACGGCGATGAGTACGAACCAGACATCGTGGAGTTGCATGGTGTGCGCTCCTCGGCCTCAGTACGAGAAGGCCATCGGCCGGTCGGGGTTCTTGTCGTCCCCACCGATCTTGGTGGGTGGGTTGAGGTCTGCCTCGGTGAGTTCCGGCGGTCCGGCCTTGACGTACTTGACCAGGAGCTTGACCTCGATCACGGCCAGCACCGCGTACAGGAGCGTGAACCCGATCATCGAGGTGAGCACCTCGCCCTGGGACACGTTCGGCGAGACCGCGTCCCTGGTGCGCAGGACTCCGTAGACGACCCAGGGCTGACGGCCCATCTCGGTGAAGATCCAGCCCCAGGAGTTGGCTATGAGCGGGAAGCCCATCGTCCAGAGCGCGACGATCCAGTAGAGGTTGGCGAACTTCGGGCTCAGCGGCTTCTTGAAGAGCACCAGGTGGGGGACCTCGTCCTCCCCGGTCCGCAGCTCCGCCGGCAGCATGAACCGCTTGCGGGTCAGCCACAGGCCCAGCACACCGATGCCGAGGGAGGCCATGCCGAAGCCGATCATCCAGCGGAAGCCCCAGTAGGCGACCGGGATGTTGGGCCGGTAGTCGCCGGGGCCGTACTTCTCCTGCTCGGCCTTGTTGACGTCGTTGATGCCCGGGACGAAGGAGGTGAAGTCGTCGTTGGCCAGGAAGGACAGCAGGCCGGGGATCTCTATCGCCACCTTGTTGTGGCCCTTGTCGACGTCTCCGTAGGCGAAGACGGAGAAGGGTGCGGGCGCCTCGCCGTCCCACAGCGCTTCCGCGGCGGCCATCTTCATGGGCTGCTGCTTGTACATCACCTTGCCGAGCAGGTCACCGCTGATCGCCGTGCCCATACCGGCGATGATCACGACGATCAGGCCGAGGCGCAGCGAGCTCCGCATCACGGGGACGTGCTTCTTGCGCGCCAGGTGGAAGGCGGATATTCCGGCCATGAACGCGCCGCCGACCAGGAAGGCGGCCGTGATCGTGTGGAAGAACTGGGTGAGCGCGGTGTTCTGGGTCAGCACGAGCCAGAAGTCGGTGAGCTCGGCCCGGCCCCGCTCCTCGTTGATGCGGTACCCGACCGGGTGCTGCATCCAGGAATTCGCCGCCAGGATGAAATAGGCGGACAGGACGGTGCCCATGGACACCATCCAGATGCACGCCAAGTGGATCTTCTTCGGCAGCTTGTCCCAGCCGAAGATCCACAGACCGATGAAGGTCGACTCGAAGAAGAAGGCGATCAGCGCCTCGAAGGCCAGGGGGGCCCCGAAGATGTCGCCGACGAATCGCGAGTAGTCGGACCAGTTCATGCCGAACTGGAACTCCTGGACGATGCCGGTGACGACACCCATCGCGATATTGATCAAGAAGAGCTTTCCCCAGAACTTCGTGGCTCTGAGGTACTTCTCCTTCTCGGTGCGCACCCACGCCGTCTGCAAGCCCGCCGTAAGGGCGGCGAGCGAGATCGTCAGGGGCACGAAGAGGAAGTGGTAGACGGTCGTAATGCCGAACTGCCATCGCGCCAATGTCTCCGGCGCCAAAGCTAGGTCCACGTCGTCTTCTCCTTGTCGTCGCCGTGGTCACAGCCGCAGTCTGCCTGGCGGGTTCCTCCCATACCGGGAGGAAGCAGGACACGCTTGTGAACGCGTTCACATTCACAAGCATTATGTCGTACCACGCTCGGCCACCTTCGAGCGGGGTACCCCTCTAGCCAATCGATTCAACAGATTGTTGAATGCGGCTCATGCAGATACGAATCTCCTGGCCCGCGGGCCAGCTCACCGCAACGCTCGACGAGACCCCGACCAGCAAGGCGCTGGCCGAGGCCCTTCCGATTTCCGCCTCCGCCAACACCTGGGGCGAGGAGGTCTACTTCGACACCGGGGTCTCCGTCGCCCTGGAGGACGACGCCCAGCAGGTCGTCGCCCCCGGCACGGTCGCGTTCTGGACCGAGGGCGACGCCCTCGCGCTGCCCTACGGCCCCACGCCCATCTCACGCGGAGGCGAGAGCCGCCTCGCGAGCCCGTGCAACGTGCTCGGCTCCTTCGACGGCGACCCCCGCCTGCTGTCCACCGTCCGCGACGGCGATCCCGTCCGCGTGGAACTCGCCTGAGCCGCCCCGGGACGGTCCGGCCGGCAGGACATCTCGCCTGACGGGCGGCTCGGAGCCGCCCGGCCGCCTTACCGCTTTCGGCCCCTTGCCACCGGGGGCTCCCTATCGCCTAGAGCTCCTTGAAGAACGCCTCGGCCGTGTGCAGGAAGAGGTCGTTCGCCTCGGTCTCACCGATCGTGACCCGCAGGCCCTCGCCCGCGAAGGGCCGGACCACCACACCGGCCTTCTCGCAGGCCTCCGCGAACTCGGCGGTCCGCTCCCCCAGCCGCATCCACACGAAGTTCGCCTGCGTGTCCGGAACGGTCCAGCCCTGGGCGACCAGCGTCTCGTGCACCCGCGTGCGCTCGCTCACCAGCGCACCGACGCGGCCCATCAGCTCGTCCTCGGCGCGCAGCGAGGCCACCGCCGCGTCCTGCGCGAGCTGGCTCACTCCGAAGGGCACGGCCGTCTTGCGCAGCGCCGCCGCCACCGGCTCGTGCGCCACCGCGAAGCCGACCCGCAGGCCGGCCAGCCCGTACGCCTTGGAGAACGTACGCAGCACGGCGACGTTCGGGCGGTCGCGGTAGAGCTCGATGCCGTCCGGTACATCCGCGTCGCGCACGAACTCGCGGTACGCCTCGTCCAGGACCACCAGGATGTCCGAGGGCACCTGGTCCAGGAAGCGCTCCAGCTCGGCGCGGCGCACGGCCGTACCGGTGGGGTTGTTGGGGTTGCAGACGAAGATCAGCCGGGTCCGGTCGGTGATCGCCGCGGCCATCGCGTCCAGGTCGTGCACGTCGCCGTCGGTCAGCGGGACCCGCACCGAGGTCGCGCCCGAGATCTGCGTGATGATCGGGTAGGCCTCGAAGGAGCGCCAGGCGTAGATCACCTCGTCGCCCGGGCCGGCGGTCGACTGGATCAGCGACTGGGCCACACCGACCGAGCCGGTGCCCGTGGCGATGTGCTCGACCGGCACGCCGAAGCGCTCGGCGAGCTCGTTCACGAGGCCGGTGCAGGCCATGTCGGGGTACCGGTTGAAGTTCCCGGCCGCGGCGACCGCGGTCTCCAGCACGCCCGACAGCGGCGGGTACGGGTTCTCGTTCGAGGACAGCTTGTACGCGACAGGCCCTCCCGCGGCAGCCGGCTTGCCGGGCTTGTATGTCGGAATGCCGTCCAGCTCGGCGCGCAGCTTCGGGCTCTTCTCGCTCACCGCAGGTCCTCCTCGACCGTCCCGTACGACGTCGCCGTCGACTCAATACTGCTCACCTTATGAGGATTCCGCCGTTCCGAGAATGGGGGCGCCAGGAATGCGGGGGAGCGCACGCATATATGCGCGCGCCGGTGGCCTGCGCCGTGGCGCGCATCCCTCGTGCAGGTGAGTTGAGAACGGCCCGAGATCGCATCGTTTTGGCATGCCCGGACCCGACGACAAGCTCCACACTCACCCTCAGCGATCAAACACCTTCATTTCCAAGGTCATTGGGGGTGGCGAACCATGCAGAAACGTGCCTGTCAACGCCTGCATATGCACCCAGACCACCCTCCCCACCGAGCCCTACTATCGGCTCGCGATGACAGCAGCAGGGAAGCATCAGGTGAGCCGGACCGAGACCACCCGGCGGGCCGCCGGCCGACAGGGCCGGGCCGGCATCAGGGACGTGGCCGCAGCGGCGGGCGTCTCCATCACAACCGTCTCCGACGCGCTCAATGGCAAGGGACGGCTGCCCGACGCCACCCGCCGCCACGTTCGCGAAGTGGCCGACCGGCTGGGCTACCGCCCGTCGGCCGCCGCCCGCACCCTCCGTACCGGCAAGTCCGGCCTCATCGGCCTGACCGTGACGACGTACGGGGATGAACCTTTCACCTTCACCGAATTCGCCTACTTCGCCGAGATGGCCAGGGCCGCCACCTCCGCCGCGCTCGCCCGCGGCTACGCCCTGGTCATCCTCCCCGCCACCTCCCGCCACGACGTGTGGTCCAACGTCGCCCTCGACGGCACCGTCGTCATCGACCCCTCCGACCACGATCCCGTCGTCACCGAACTGGTCCGCCAAGGTCTGCCCGTGGTCTCCGACGGCCGCCCCGCAGGCTCCCTCCCCGTCACCGCCTGGGTCGACAACGACCACGAGGCCGCCGTACTCGGCCTGCTCGACCACCTCGCCGCCGCCGGCGCCCGCCGGATCGGACTGCTGACGGGGACCACCACCGACACCTACACCCGGCTCTCCACGACCGCCTACCTCAGCTGGTGCGAGCGCGTCGGCCAGGACCCCGTCTACGAGTCCTACCCCGCCCACGACCCGTGCGCGGGCGCCGTCGCCGCCGACCGGCTCCTCGCCCGCCCCGACCGGCCCGACGCGGTCTACGGGCTCTTCGACCCCAACGGCACCGATCTGCTCGCCGCCGCCCGCCGCTACGGCCTGCGCGTCCCCGAGGACCTGCTGCTCGTGTGCTGCAGCGAGTCCACCGTCTACGCCAACACCGAGCCGCCCATCACCACCCTGTCCCTCAAACCCCGCCGCATCGGCACCGCCGTCGTACAGCTCCTCATCGACGCGATCGAGGGAGTGAACACCGGACGCCCTGTCGAGCAGGTCGTCCCGACCGAACTCATCATCCGTACCTCGTCACAGCGCAGGCAGCCCCGCACGACCGTCAGCCCGCCCCGTTCGCCGGCCCAGGACTGACCGACAGACCGTCCGGTCGGCCTGCCGAAGGACCGACCGAGGACCGTCCGAGGACCATCCGACGACCGACCGAGCCCCGACCAAGGACCGGCCGAGGATTTCAGCAACGCCGATATCGGGAGAAAGCGGTAGGAACGATCGGCTCCGCAAAGGATTCACCACCCCTGGTGCGTCACAGAGCGCGAGCCGCATTCCTATGATGGGCGCACGACATCACGGACCCTCCTCCCTGGAGGTCAGGAGGGTCCGCAGGTGTACGGCAGCGCGACGGTGGTGGAGGGGTCGATGACTCAGGGGGCCGGTCAGGGACCCGCGATGCGGACGGACACGCTGCGGGACTTCCGGGTTCCCGTCACCGAACCCGCCCTGTACGCCGTATCCACGTCCACCGGGCTGCCCGGCGAGCCTCCGGTGTACGGCGAGTACCCCGCGTACTACGAGGACGGCGCGCCGAACGTGCCCCCGCAGCCGGGCTACCCGCCGCAGGCGCCCGCACAGCAGCCGGCCGCACCGCAGGCGCCCGCACAGCAGCCGGCCGCACCGCAGGCGCCCGCGCACCAGCCGGCCGCACCGCAGGCGCCCGCACAGCAGCCCCCGTACCCCGACACGCGCCTCCACGCACGCCCCGACGCCGAACCGGCCCACGCGACGGCCCAGGGCCCTGACGAGGACGACCTGGAGGGCTACACCCCGACCTACCGGGACCTGCCCGTCATCGGCCGCGGCGCACTCGGCGGCCCCGGCGACACCGTCCAGGTCCAGTACGTGCCCCAGGACCACGCCGCGGGCCCCGGCCCGCTCTACGTCGTCGGCGACGTCCACGGCTACCTCGACGAGCTCGTCACCGAACTCCACGCCCAGGGTCTGATCGACGCCGAGCGCCGCTGGTCCGCCGGCAATGCCCGGCTCTGGTTCCTCGGCGACTTCACCGACCGCGGCCCCGACGGAATCGGCGTCATCGACCTCGTCATGCGGCTGTCCGCCGAGGCCGCCGCCGCCGGCGGCTACTGCAAGGCCCTGATGGGCAATCACGAACTCCTGCTCATCGGTGCCAAGCGGTTCGGCGACACCCCGGTCGTCTCCGGCGCCGGCACGGCCACCTTCCAGGCCGCCTGGCTCCTCAACGGCGGCCAGCGCACCGACATGGAGCGCCTGCAGGACGTCCACCTGCAGTGGATGTCCCGCCTGGACGCGGCCGTCCTGGAGGAGGGCCACCTGCTGCTGCACTCCGACACCACGGCCTACCTCGACTACGGCGACTCCGTCGAGGACGTCAACGACACCATCCACGAGCTCCTCAACCGGGGCGACGCCGACATCACCTGGGACCTCTTCCGCAAGTTCACCAAGCGGTTCGCCTTCCGCGACGAGGGGACCGGCCCGGCGGCCGTACGCGAACTCCTCGACACCTACGGCGGCAGCCGCGTCGTCCACGGGCACAGCCCCATCCCGTACCTGCTCGGCGAAGTGGGCACCGAGGACGGCGACGAGTCGCGCGGCCCCGAGGCCGTGGACGGCCCGCACGTGTACGCGGAGGGTCTCGCCATCGCGATGGACGGCGGGGTGACGATGGCGGGCAAACTGCTTGTCGTACAACTCCCGCTGAGCGACTGAGAGCTTACGGAGAGGGGTATTTCCGGAAAGCCCCTGTCACGGCGTGGCGTGGGCGCTCTACCATCGCTCTATCCGTAGCAGGCTCTCCTCCGTTTGTGCCGGCGCCCGGGTCTACGCGGGCATACCGGCTTCTACGGAGCATCGGGGGATGCACATGACCAGCGCTCCGCACCTGCTGACCGAAGACCGGCCGGAGTTCGATCGGCTCGTCGACGAGGCGCTGCGCGCCGCGCACGAGCGGCCCGAACTCGCCACCCTAGGCGAACGGCTGAATGCCGAACAGCTGCGCACCATGGCCCAGGGGGCCAGCGCCCTGCTGGCGGCCGCGGCCGCCGCCGAGTACGGCCACTACGTGAAGGTCCGCGAGGAACGACGCGACGAGGTACTGAACGGGCCCGGCACGACGGGCGACGAGTACGGCGCACAGGGCGGCGGTGGCGGCGCGGGCATCAGCGCCGTGGTCGCGGTCCTCGCGCCGGTCCTGGCGGGCACCGCCATGCTGATCTTCCTGCTCGTGGGCTACATCCTGAAGATGATCGAGCCTGAACCGGCCTTCGCCGAAACCATGCTGACGGCGGGTTGGCTCTTCGGCGGGCTCACCGCGGCCGCCCTGCTCGTCGCCGTGATCGGACTGCTGGTGACGGCCGTCCGCAACAGCGCGACCGAGGTGGCGGCGGACGAGACGGAGGCGATACCCGACGAGGTCGCACGGGCCCGCGAGGCCTGGCGGCACGCCCTGCTGGAGCGCGGCATCATGCCCTTCCTGCGGGACGCGCTGGCCGACCCGAGCGCAGGCCCCGGCTTTCCCACCCCCCGCACACCGGCGGCCGGCCGCATCCCCAACCTGGGGTACAGCCGTCCCGACTTCACCAGCCCGGGATCCCCGTCGGAGAGCCCCCGGCCCGGCTACACACCTCCGGACTTCACGAGTCCGGACTTCGGCGGACCGGAACACGAACCGGAGTGACGCCCGGCGCGGGGTGTCCGGCGCGCGCAGGGTTGTCATACCGGGATGGCACAGTCCACCGCCATGGACATCGACCGTTTCTGGCACATCATCGAGTCCGCACGATCCTCGGCCGCCACGGCCGGAGTGCCCTTCGACGAGGCCTTGGTGAGCCATCTCGCCGACTGCCCGGCTCAGGAGATCCTCGAGTACGCGGAACGCTTCGACGAGGTGCACGACGCCTTGTACCGCTGGGACGTGTGGGCTGCGGCGTACCTCGTCGGCGGCGGTTGCTCCGACGACAGTTTCATGGACTTCCGGGCAGGCGTGATCGCACTCGGCCGCGAGTGGTACGAGCGCGCGGCCGCCGATCCGGACAGCCTTGCGGGGCACCCGGCCGTCGTCGGGGCGGCACGGGCCGACCGCGACGAGACCCTGTTCCACGAGGAGGTGAACTACGCCGCCGCCGGCGCCTTCGAACGCGTCACCGGTGATGCGGACGCCTTCTACGCGGCCTGGGCCGAGCACCGGCCCGAGCGTGAGCCGGACACCGCAGCGGTCGACATGGGCGAGGACTTCGACTTCGACGACGACGGCGAGATGCACCGGCGGCTGCCGCGGTTGGCGAAGCTCTGCCTGGGCCCGAGCTAGTGCTGTGACCGGGCCAGGCCCGGGCTCGGACGACGGGACGGGCCCGCGGCTCCCCCCATGGGTCGCGGGTCCGTCCCGTGCCGTTCTTGTGCTTCTTGTGCTTGCTGCGCTCAGTCGGCCAGCGGCAGGTAGACGCGGCTGCCCGAGGCCGCGAACTCGGCGGACTTCTCCGCCATGCCGGCCTGGATCTCCTCCGCCTTCAGGTCGCCACCGTGCTCACGGCGGATGTCCTGCGAGATCTTCATCGAGCAGAACTTCGGACCGCACATGGAGCAGAAGTGCGCGGTCTTGGCCGGCTCCGCCGGGAGGGTCTCGTCGTGGAACTCGCGGGCCGTGTCCGGGTCGAGGGCCAGGTTGAACTGGTCCTCCCAGCGGAACTCGAACCGCGCGTCGGACAGGGCGTCGTCCCACTCCTGCGCGCCCGGGTGCCCCTTGGCCAGGTCCGCGGCGTGCGCCGCGATCTTGTACGTGATGACGCCGGTCTTGACGTCGTCGCGGTTGGGCAGGCCCAGGTGCTCCTTGGGCGTGACGTAGCAGAGCATCGCGGTGCCCCACCAGGCGATCATCGCGGCGCCGATACCCGAGGTGATGTGGTCGTACGCGGGCGCGACGTCCGTGGTCAGCGGGCCGAGCGTATAGAACGGCGCCTCCTCGCAGATCTCCTGCTGGAGGTCGATGTTCTCCTTGATCTTGTGCATCGGGACGTGGCCCGGGCCCTCGATCATCGTCTGGACGTTGTGCCGCTTGGCGATCGTGTTCAGCTCGCCCAGCGTCTTCAGCTCGGCGAACTGGGCCGCGTCGTTGGCGTCCGCGATCGAGCCGGGGCGCAGGCCGTCACCGAGGGAGTACGTGACGTCGTACGTCGCGAGGATCTCGCAGAGCTCCTCGAAGTTCGTGTAGAGGAAGTTCTCCTTGTGGTGCGCCAGGCACCACGCGGCCATGATCGAGCCACCGCGCGAGACGATGCCGGTCTTGCGGCGGGCGGTCAGCGGCACGTAGGGCAGCAGCACGCCGGCGTGGACCGTCATGTAGTCGACGCCCTGCTCGGCCTGCTCGATGACCGTGTCCTTGTAGATCTCCCAGGTCAGGTCCTCGGCGCGGCCGTCGACCTTCTCCAGCGCCTGGTAGAGCGGGACGGTGCCGATCGGGACGGGGGAGTTGCGCAGCACCCACTCGCGGGTGGTGTGGATGTTGCGGCCGGTCGAGAGGTCCATGACCGTGTCGGCGCCCCACTTGGTCGCCCAGGTCATCTTGTCGACCTCCTCCTCGATGGAGGAGGTGACCGCGGAGTTGCCGATGTTGGCGTTGACCTTCACCAGGAACCGCTTACCGATGATCATCGGCTCGATCTCGGGGTGGTTCACGTTCGCCGGAAGCACGGCGCGACCTGCGGCGATCTCCTCGCGGACGACCTCGGGGGAGACGTTCTCGCGGATCGCGACGTACTCCATCTCCGGGGTGATCTCGCCACGGCGGGCGTACGCGAGCTGCGTGACGGCGGCGCCGCCCCGGCCGCGGCGGGGCTGGCGGGGCCGGCCCGGGAAGACCGCGTCGAGGTTCTTGAGGCCGCCGCGCGGCGAGGTGTGCTTGATGCCGTCGTCCTCGGGGCGCACGGGGCGGCCCGCGTACTCCTCGGTGTCCCCGCGGCTGATGATCCAGTTCTCGCGCAGCGGCGCGAGGCCGCGGCGGACGTCGGTCTCGATCTGCGGGTCGGTGTACGGACCGGACGTGTCGTAGAGCGTCACGTCCTTGCCGTTGGTGAGGTGGACCTGGCGGACCGGCACCCGGAGGTCGGGGCGGGAGCCCGCCAGGTATCCCTTGTGCCAGCCGGGCTGGCGCTCGGTCTGGCCGTCGGCGTCCTGGCTGACGGCAGGCGTGCGTGCGTCCTGAATGGTCATGAGACCTGATCTCCCTACGCCGGCATTACCCGGTAACAGGTTCGGCGGTCGACGCAGCCTCTTCCCGTACGCATCTGTGATGCTCGTACGGTGATCAGCGTCCTCTCAGCCCGGTGCTCCGAGCTCCCGCGTTGTGCAAAGGTGCCCCCACGCTAGCGTCATCCATGGCGTGCTGAACAGTGGGCCCCCTCATCTCTTGCGATGATCTGCTGGTGACGCCCTCGCCGCAGCCCCCCATCGAGCACACAGAGCCCCATGGCCACAACGGCCACGCGCATGGGAGCCCCGGACCGTCCGACGGGCACGCGGACGGCCTCCCCGACAGGCCGTCCGACGGCCGTTCCGGCGGTGGCTCGGACGGCCACCTCCCGGGTCAGTCCCATGGCCACGGCCACGGCCACAGTCATGGCCACGGCCCGGCGGCCCCCGTCTCGAAGCACCTGCGCAAGGTCATCGCCGCCGTACTGATCCCCTTCGCCGTGGCCGTCTTCGCGGGCATGGTGGTGCTCTGGCCGGGCGGCGCCCCGGGCCACGAGCGCACGGGGGTGGGATTCGACCGGCAGACCCAGCAGGGCGTGGTCACCTCGCTCGAACAGGTCGACTGCAAATCCGTGAACGCCGCCCAGGTACCGACGACCGCGGCTCCCTCCACTCCCGAGGGCCGCCAGGCGCAGGCCGAGCAGACCGGCGAGTGCAAGAAGGCCACCGTCGAGGTCACCAGCGGCCCGGACAAGGGCCGCACCTTCGTGGAGGTCGTCCAGCCTGGCGCGCCACGGCAGTTGGAGGACGGCCAGGAGGTGGTGGTGGCGTACGCGCCGGACGCCCCCCGTGACCTCCAGTACTCGGTGATCGACGTGAACCGCAAGCTCCCGATGGCGCTGCTGGCCGGCATCTTCGCGGCCGCGGTCGTCCTCGTCGGGCGGATGCGCGGGCTGTTCGCGCTGGTCGCTCTGGTGGTCAGCTTCGGCGTGCTGACCCTCTTCATCCTCCCGGCCATCCTGCAGGGTTCGAACCCGCTGGTCGTCGCGGTGGTCGGGGCGAGCGCCATCATGCTGATCGCGCTCTACATGTGCCACGGGCTGACCGCCCGTACCTCGGTGGCCGTCCTGGGCACGCTCGTTTCCCTGTTGCTGATCGGGCTGCTCGGCTCCGGGTTCATCGACTGGGCGTTCCTCAGCGGCAACACCGACGACAACACCGGTCTGATCCACGGACTGTACCCGGACATCGACATGAGCGGTTTGCTGCTCGCAGGCGTGATCATCGGATCGCTGGGCGTGCTCGACGACGTGACGGTCACCCAGACGTCGGCGGTGTGGGAACTGCACCACGCGGACCCCTCGATGGGGCCGCGCGCGCTCTACCGGGCGGCCATCAGGATCGGCCGCGACCACATCGCGTCGGTGGTCAACACGCTGGTGCTGGCCTACGCGGGTGCCGCACTGCCACTGCTCCTGCTGTTCTCGATCGCGAACAGCAGCATGGGTTCGGTGGCCAACAGCGAGCTGGTGGCGGAGGAGATCGTACGGACCCTCGTGGGCTCGATCGGTCTGGTGGCCTCGGTCCCCGTGACAACGGCGCTGGCCGCGCTGGTGGTTTCCGCCGACCGACCGGGATCCCCGGCCGGTGCTCCGGCCACGGGGCCGGTCCGCGGCCGGGGCCGGCGGCGCAAGCGCTGAGCAGCCGATGGTCCGGCCGGTCGATCGGCCGGACCATCGGTCGGTCGGCCGGTCGGTCGGACCCGGTCAGCCGGTCGGACCCGGTCAGCCGGTCGGCCTCGGTCAGCCGGCGTTCTGTTCGTTCTGCTGCGATTCGGCGAGGATCTTGCCGAGAGCTTCGTCCAGGTTCTCCTCGAAGTCGCCCAGATTGCGCTCCTGTCCGAGCGGAACGATCCGGTCGGTGCGGTCGAGGAACGCGACGAGCGGCGCCGCGCTGGCGCGGAACAGGGCCCGGTCACCGCCGACCTGAAGGCGGATGTGGACGTCGGAGAGGTCCTCCGGGTGGGTGGGCGCGATGTGCACATCGCCGTCACCGCATGGCTTGTTGATGCCGTCGAGGAGGAGCTCCCGGCCGAACGCCCAGGTCACGGGCGCGTCTCCGGGAAGGTGGAAGGTCAGGCGGACTGCGTAGGGGTCGCGTGCGTCGTACCGGAGTTCCACCGGAATCCGGAACGAGAGCTCCTCGGAAACGAGGAAGCTCATCATGACCTCTGCCTGTACCGACTCGCGCATTGACTACCCCGCTGTAGTTGAAGTGGCCAGGAATGATCCCCCAGGACCCACTTGACAAGAGTGGTGGAAGCGGTAGCAGATCACAAGGAGTGAGTTTTCAGATACTGATAGAGAACGAGAGGGTGCTCAACAGCGCGCCTACTTCACTCCGTAGCCGATTGACTACATAGAGCAATCGTTCTTCTTGGTGGAGAGGTAGAGAAATGGCCATCGTCGCGACCGTATCGCCGGCCGTAATGGGGATGGCTGCGCAGATCGTGCCAAGGGCATATTCCTGGCGTTCGATCACCGGCTGCATTCGCCCGAGCGCCCCGATCCGGTTTTCCAGGGACCGGAGATCGCGGACGGTATAGGGGGTGATGGCCTCGACCGGATGACGGTCGTAGTACTCCCTGCGCGTCTTCTCGTCGAGTTGCCCGAGCAGGCACTGCCCGATGGCGTGCGCATGGCCGGTCTCACGGAAGTCAGCCCACTCCTCGCAGGCCGGGCTGGCCGGAGTGTCCGAGACACCCACGACCTCGATCTCACCCTCGCGGTAGACCGCGAAGTAGACGGGGGCCCCGACCGTGTCGCGGAAGTACGCGAGCGAGTCGAGGATCATGCTGCGACGTTTCTGCTGGAGTCCCCCACGGGCGAGCCGCTCCGCGGCCTCGCCCAGTACGAACACTCCGTGCACTCTGCGCAGATAGCCCTCGTACGTCAGTGTGCGCAGCAGGTGGTACGCGGTGGGAAGCGGGAGCCCGGCCTCGCGCGCCAGCTGTTTCGCCGGGGCTCCCTCGCCATGGGACCCGGCCGCCTCGAGCAGCCTCAGCGCGCGCTGCACCGAACCGATCAGAGTCGGCACACCGGCATTGTGAACCGGAGACAAAGCTCACCCCCAGGCGTGGCGGCGGGCCTTTGGGAAGGCCCGCCCTGCGGGGGCCGCCCCCGCGCGTGCCGTCGCTCCTGGGGGTCGTACTCGGCGGCTCGTTTGCGTCGCCGCAGGTCAGGGCGGCAGGTCGGAGCGGCGGTACCAGCTTTCGGCGCCCAGGGAACGGCATAGATTGCCACTCTATCCACCGATTCCGGGGATGTGAGCCGTTCAGCGCGTCATGTTCCCTCGCCTGGCTCAATCCCGGATCCGCCCGGACCGCTCCTGGCTACCACTCGCCGGAGGAGGACTTCGAGCCGCTGCCGCTGAACTTCTTCACGACGAAGATCAGGCCGCCGACGAGGCCGACGAAGAGGAGCAGCTTGAAGACGAACCCGATCAGCGCGCCCAGGATGCTGGTGATCACACCGCCGAAGACGAAGAGGGCCAGCAGCGGAACCGCGACCCACTTAACCCACCAGGGCATGCCTGCGAATATCTCTCGGATGCCGTCCATGTCCTCGACCTCTTCTTCTTCCGTGACTTCGTCCGCTACTTCCTGCTCTCGATGCTAGGAGTCCAGGACCCCGCATCGGGGCCCGCGAGCCCTCGGAGTCCCCTGATCCGCCCCTTAGGGGGATCAGGGCCCGGACCCTCATCCGGGCGGGCCGCTCAGCCCTCCGGCGGGGAGAACACCACCATCACCTTCAGGTCCTCGGTGATGTGGTGGAACTTGTGCGCGACACCCGCCGGGACGTAGACGACGCTGCCGCGCGCCACGTTCGTCGTCTCCTCCCCGACCGTGATCGAGGCCCGGCCGCTGACGACGAAGTACACCTCGTCCTGCCGGTGCGGCAGCTGCGGATCGATCTGTCCGGCGTCGAGCGCGTACAGCCCGACCGACATGTTCCGCTCGCGCAGGAACTGCAGATAGGCGCCGTCGTTCGCGGCCCGCTCCGCTTCGAGCTCGTCAAGCCGGAAGGCTTTCATCGTCGTTGTGCCCCTTGTACTCGATCGTTCCCTTGCATCCGCTGATCTGCGGATGTCCCACCGGGATCTTCTCTGCCACGATCAGACACATGACGAATTTCGTAGTCAAGACGCTCGCCAACGCGGCGGCCCTGGCCGTCGCCATCTGGCTGCTTTCCGGCATCACCCTCGACGACGGCAGCAGCACGGGCCGACGGGCGCTGACCCTGATCCTGGTCGCGCTGGTCTTCGGCCTGGTCAACTTGCTCGTCAAGCCGTTGGTGAAGCTGCTCTCGCTGCCGCTGTTCATTCTCACCCTCGGCCTGTTCACCCTTGTCGTGAATGCCCTGATGCTGCTGCTGACCTCGTGGCTGGCCACGCAGCTCGACCTGAGCTTCCATGTCGACGGCTTCTGGACCGCGCTCCTCGGCGGCCTGATCATCTCCATCGTCTCCTGGGCCATGAACATGGTCCTGCCCGACAAGAACTGAACGGGCCTGCCATGTACCGCGTCTGCTTCGTCTGCACGGGCAACATATGCCGGTCCCCCATAGCCGAGTCGGTCTTCCGTGCCCATGTGGCGGCCGACGGCCTCGGCACCCTGGTCGAGGTGGACAGCGCCGGGACCGGCGGCTGGCACGAGGGGGACGGCGCCGATCCGCGCACCATCGCCGTCCTGGAGGCGGCCGGCTACGAGCAGGACCACCGGGCCCGCCGGTTCCGCGCCTCCTGGTTCGCCCGCTTGGACCTCGTCATCGCGCTCGACGCCGGGCATCTGCGGGACCTCCGGGCACTCGCGCCCACTCCGCAGGACGCCGCCAAGGTGCGGCTGCTGCGGTCCTACGATCCGGCGGCCTCGGCCGCGGAGACCGACGTACCGGATCCCTACTACGGGCCACTCGACGGGTTCGAGGAGTGCCTGGAGCTGGTCGAGGCCTCGAGCCCCGGCCTGCTGGACGCCGTCCGCGCCGCCGTGAAGGAGCACACCGCGTGACCGAATACGCCCCGCAGGAGACGCAGAAGACCAAGGAGACCGGAGCTGCCGCGCTCGGCGACGGCACCCGGGCCGTCCGCGCCGGACTGCCCGAGGCCGTCAAGAACGAACCGCCCCTGCCCGGACCGGTCTTCGCCGCCCACTTCCACCTCCCCGGCGACGTCGAAGGCCCGTACGCCTACGGCCGCGACACCAACCCCACCTGGACGCTGCTGGAACGGGCGATCGGGGAACTGGAGGCCCCCGGCGAGGACGTGCACACGATCGTCTTCGCCTCCGGCATGGCAGCGGTCTCCGCCGTCCTCCTCTCCCAGGCGCACACCGGCGACACCGTGGTCCTGCCCGACGACGGCTACCAGGCCCTGCCCCTGCTGCGCGAGCAGCTGGAGGCGTACGGGATCCACGTGCGCACCGCTCCGACCGGCGACGACGCCCAGCTCGCGGTCCTCGACGGGGCCCGGCTGCTGTGGATCGAGACCCCTTCCAACCCCGGGCTCGACGTGTGCGACGTACGCCGCCTCGTGGACGCGGCGCACGCCGGCCGGACCCTGGTCGCCGTCGACAACACCCTGGCCACCCCGCTCGGGCAGCGGCCCCTGGAGCTGGGGGCGGACTTCTCGGTGGCGAGCGGCACCAAGGGCCTCACCGGCCACGGCGACGTACTGCTCGGATACGTCGTCTGCCGCGATCCGGAGCTCGCCGCCCGCGTCCGGCGGTGGCGCAAGATCGTCGGTGCGATCCCGGGTCCCATGGAGGCCTGGCTCGCCCACCGCTCCCTCGCCACGATCCAGCTGCGCGCGCAGCGCCAGTGGGCCAACGCACTGGCCGTCGCCGAAGCGCTGACGCACCGGACGGACGTGAGCGGACTGCGCTACCCGGGGCTTCCCACGGACCGCTCCCACAAGACGGCCGCCCGGCAGATGCGGGGCTTCGGGTCGGTGGTCTCCTTCACCCTGCCCGACCGCGCGCACGCGGAGCGGTTCATGGCCGCCCTGCGCCTGGTCGAGGACGCCACGAGTTTCGGCGGGGTACGGTCCACCGCCGAGCGGCGCGGGCGCTGGGGCGGCGACGTCGTGCCGGAGGGCTTCATCCGCTTCTCCGCCGGCGCCGAGGACACCGAGGACCTGGTCGCGGACGTGCTGCGGGCCCTCGACCACGCGGGCTCCAAGGGCTGAACCGGGGACGGCCGTCGCCGTGTGAAGCGGTCCGAGCCTCCCCCCTAGTGGCTCGGACCGCCCCGGGTTCCGCGCGCGAAGAACCACGCGACAAGGCTAGTTGACTCTGCGTCAGAGTCCAATCACGGTAACGACGGGGAGCTATCTGCATATTTATAGTTGAAGGCCCCCACCGAGAGGTGCAGCGATGGACCTGACCCTGCTGCGCACCTTCGTCGCCGTCCACCGGGCCGGCTCGTTCACGCGCGCGGCCGCCCTCCTCGGACTGTCCCAGCCCGCCGTGACCTCGCAGATCCGCACCCTGGAGCGCCAGTTGGGGCGCCCGCTCTTCCACCGCCGGGCCCGTGGCGTCACCCCCACCGCCGTCGGCGACGAGCTGGCCCACAAGGCCGCCCCGCACCTCGACGCCCTGCTGCGGATCACCGAGGCCGAGCAGGAGGCCGCCGGCGCGTTGCGCACCCTCCACGTCGCCGGGCCTCCCGAGTTCCTGTGCCTGCGCGTGCTCCCCGCCCTCGCCCTCCTGGTCGGCCAGGGCCATACCCTGCGCGCCGCCCCGCAGACCGATGCCGAGGCGACCCTCGACGGGCTCGCCGCCGGCCACCACGACCTCGTCGTCACCACCGCCCACCCCCGGGGCGGGCTCTTCGCGGCCACCGCGCTGTGCGACGAGGAGCACGTCCTGGTCGCCGCGCCCTACTGGGCCGCCCTCGTCGACATGGACCGGCTGCACGAGGAGGGCTCCGCCGCGCTGGACGGCATCCCGCTGGTCGAGGTCCACGAGAGCCTGCCGCTCGTCACCCGCTACTGGACCGCCGTCTTCGACACCCATCCCGATGCCAGGTCCCTGGCCGCCACCGTGGTCGTGCCCGACCTGCGGGCCGTACTGGAGTGCGTCCGGGCCGGCGCCGGGCTCGCCGTCCTGCCCCGGTACCTGTGCCAGGACGCCCTCGACAGCGGTCGGATCGTGGCGCTGGCGGAGCCTGCGGTGCCGCCGCTGCGCACCTGGTTCCTGGTCGTGCGGACCGGGAGCCTGGCCCTCGCCCACCTCGCCCGGGCGCACGACCGGCTGCTGGATGCCGCGGCGCACTGGTGAGTCCGCTCTTTTCCGGCCCGTGGCGCGTTTCAGAAGCGGAGTGGCGGGCCACTCTTCTCCCATGACCGAACGTCCCGTGGTCAAACGCACCGCCCGCGCGATCCTGCTCGACGGTGACGACCTGATCCTCATCAAACGCACCAGGCCCGGCGTCGATCCGTACTGGCTCACCCCCGGCGGGGGAGTGGAGCCCTCGGACTCCACCGTCGTCGACGCCCTCCACCGGGAGGTCCACGAAGAACTCGGCGCGAAGATCACCGATGTGGTGCCCTGCTTCGTCGACACCGTCGAGCACATCGCCGACAGGGGGGTGACCGGCGTGAAGGTGCAGCACTTCTTCGTCTGCCGCCTCGAATCGATGGACCCGAACCTGCGGCACGGCCCCGAGGTCGACGAGCCCGAGGGCGAGTACGAGATCGTCCGCGTGCCCTTCAGCCGGGTGGGCATCGCCGCCGTCCATCTCGTCCCGCTGTCCCTGAGGCACTATCTCGACGGCAACATCGAGGGTGTCCGCGCCATGCACGCTCCCGACCTGGGCTGAAGCCGGGCTGAGACCGGCGGGCTGCCTCCGGTCTCAGCCGGCGATGCCGGCCAGCTCCTCCACCGCGTCATGCCGGATCCGCTCGCAGGGGATGCCGATCCGCAGGAGCTCGTCCACTCCGTTGCGGATCATCGCGGGCGGGCCGGAGATGAACGCGTCGTACGAGCTCCACGGCCCGTGTTCACCCACTGCGTGCGGCAGCTGTCCGGCGAGCCCGTCGCCGACCACCGGGCGCACCGACAGCCACGGGTGCGAGCGCTGGAGCCCCAGCAGCGTGTCCTTGTCGTAGAGGTCGCTGTCACTGCGGGCCCCGAAGAACACCTCCACCGGCCGCCGCTCGCCGTGTCTGGCCACGTCCTCGATCAGCGCCTTGATCGGAGCGATCCCGGTGCCGCCGCCCAGGCACAGCATGCCGTTGTCCGTGGTGTGGTCCACCACCATCGATCCGGCCGGCGGTCCCAGTCGCAGTAGGTCTCCCGGGCGGGCGTGGCGCACCAGCGCGTTGGAGACCCAGCCCGCGGGGACGGCTTTGACGTGGAAGGACAGCAGTCCGTCGGCGCGCGGAGCCGAGGCGAAGGAGTAGTGCCGCCACACCCGTGGCCACCACGGTGTCTCCAGGCTCGCGTACTGGCCAGCGAGGAAGGGGTAGGGCTGGTCGGGGCGGACCGTCAGTACCGCGATGTCCGGGGTGCGCAGATCGTGGGAGACCACCTCGGCGTGCCACCACGCAGGGGCCTTCACCTCTTCCTCCGCCGCCGCATCGATCATGATCTGGGAGATCGCGGTGTAGGCCCGCACCCAGGCGGCCTGTGTCTCGGGACCCCAGCTGTGATGCGCGTACCGGGCCAGTGCCCCGACGAGGGCCTCGCCGACCGCCGGGTAGTGACCGGCCATCGTGCCGTACTTGCGATGCCCGGCACCCAGTCGGCGCAGGTAGGGAACGAGGACGGCGGGATTGTCGATGTGCTCGGCGGCGGTCAGCAGTGCCTTCAGCAGCCGGTCCCGCTGTACGTCCATGGCGGCGGGGAACATTCCGCGCACTTCCGGGTGCCCGGTGAACACCAGAGCGTAGAAGTACGAGGTCACCTTGTCGGCGACGGGGGCGATCTCCGCGAGGGTCCGGCGGATGAGTACGGCATCCGGTGAGGGCTCGATCGCACCGCCCTCGCCGGATATCCGGGCCGATTCGCGTCTGGCCGATCTGGTGGGCGGAGCGTCCATGCGGTGCCTCGCTTCGAGCATCTCGGTCGGTCTGCACACGCCACGGCCTGTGAATCCGTGGTTCCGGGTTTCACAGCGTGCCAGCCGACTCAGAGGCCTGCGGGGAAATGCAGAAAATCCGCGTTTCGAACCCACTTTCCTCCTAAGATGCGTCAACTCCCGGGCGCGTCAGCCCTACGAGCTGGTATGCGTCCCGCAGATCCCGGCCCTCGTAGACATGGGTCGCACGCTCGGCGAGATAAGGCCTCGCATTCACCGCCACCGAGACCGGCACTGCCTCGAAGAGCATCGCGTCGGTCACCGAATCCCCATAGGCGACGCAGTCGGCCCGGCTCACACCGAACTGCGCGCAGAGCCGGTCCGCCACCCTGACCTTGCCCTCAGGCGTCAGGATTCCGGACTCCTCCACGGGACGGGTGAACGGCACCTCCGGGAAGACCGAGCCGTGCGCGGCGTGCGCGCCCCACTCCAGCAGCAGCTCCACGAAGAACGACGGCGACAGGGAGATCACCGCGCAGTAGTCCCCGCGCTCCCTGATTTCCTGCCACACGTCCCGGATCCCCGAGAGCCAGGGGGCCCCGTCGAACGCCGCCCGGACGTGCGCGGGTGTCAGATCGGCCCAGAGGGCGTGGGCAGCCACGGAGAACTGGTGCGGCCCCATCTCCTGCGCGCCGAAGGCCCGTTCCAGCTCGGCGATCTCGGCGCTCAGCCCGAGCTGGCGGGAAATCTCGACCGGCGCCGCCGAGCCGTACATCAGCGTCCCGTCGAGGTCGAAGAGGTGCAGGAGCGTCATAGCCAACGAGATTAGTCGGTCCGTTTCACGTGAAACACCGTGTTTCACGTGAAACATCGTCCGGCGACCCCGTGCCGGGGCACCTGGTGTTTCACGTGAAACATCCGACCCCAAACCCTCTGGACGACTTCCAGTCCATGATCCAGTCTGGGCCAGGTGACACCACCACACATCACCGATCTACCGATCCGGGCGCTGACCGTGGACGATCTCCGCCGCTGCGCCGACCTGTCCGAAGATCGCGGATGGCTCCGCGAGGACCACAAGTGGCGTCTGCTCCTCGCCGCCGGGAACGGCTACGGCGTCGACGCCCCGGACGGCCGGGGACTCGCGGCCGCCTGCATCGTCACGCGCTACGGCGACAGCCATGCCGGACCGGAGCTCGCCGCCATCGGGATGGTTCTCGTGGCCGAGCGCTTCGCCCGCCAGGGCCTGGGCCGCCGTCTGATGACCCACGTCTGCGACGACGTACTCAAGGGCGTCCCCCTCACCCTGCACGCCACTCCCTACGGGCGCCCCCTTTACGAGGAACTGGGCTTCGAGACCACCGGCCGCACCGAGATGCTGATGGGCACCTTCCGGCACGAGGGCACCCCCGTTACCCACGGCACCTCCCGGGTCCGGCCGGCGACCGCCGAGGACCTCCCCCGCATCCTGCGTCTGGACGCCGAGGTCTTCGGCACCGACCGCACGCACATGATCACCCGGCTGCCCGCCTTCGCCGACCGGCTGGTCGTCGCCGAGGACCGCTCCCAGGACGGCGTACTCACCGGCTACGCCGCGGCCTGGCCCAACATGGACACCCAGGTCATCGGCCCGCTGATCGCCCATGACACCGCGACCGCCCAGTCACTGGTCACCGCGCTCGCGCTCGGCACCGACCGGGCGCTGCGCACCGATGTCGACGTACGGCACGAGGAACTCCTCGCCTGGCTCAAGGACCGGGGTCTGGCCTCGGTGGCCTTCAATGCCGTCATGAACCGGGACATCCCCGGCCTGCCCGGCGACTGGACCCGCCGGTGGGCGCCGCTCACCGTGGCCGCGGGCTGAGAGGGGAACACATCATGACCGACACTCCCGAGCTGACGATCCGGCCGGCCACAGAGGCCGATGTGCCCGCCATCGTCGCCATGCTGGCCGACGACCCGCTCGGCGCCACCCGCGAGTCCCCGGACGACCTCGCCCCGTACCTCTCAGCTCTGAAGAGGCTCACCGACGACCCGAACCAGCACCTGGTCGTCGCCGTCCGCGCCGACCGTGTGGTGGGCACGCTCCAGCTGACGATCGTCCCGGGACTCTCCCGCAAGGGGGCCACCCGTTCCATCATCGAGGGCGTCCGCGTGCACGCCGACGAACGCGGCGGCGGTCTGGGCACCCGGTTCGTCGAATGGGCCGTCGAGAAGTCCCGTGCCGAGAACTGCGCGCTGGTGCAGCTGACTTCGGACGTGACCCGGACCGATGCCCACCGCTTCTACGAACGGCTCGGGTTCACCGCCTCGCACGTCGGGTTCAAGCTCCAGCTCTGACCGGACGTCCCGGTAAGCCGGGCCGCCGTGTCGGCGGCCCGGCCTACGATCGGGAGGATGAGCCTCCCTCTCGTCACCACCGCCGAGCGACGCCACCGGCTCGGCCGGCGCCACCGTCTGGCTCCGTCGGCCCGCGCCGCGACCGTCGCGGAAACGGCCGACTCCGTCGTCGCCCTGCACGCCACCGACGCCGCGACCGTCTTCCTCTCGGCCCGGGCCCGGCTCACCGAAGGCGGCCCGGATGCGATCGAGCGGGCGCTCTACGAGGACGTGAGCCTCGTGCGCCTGCTCAGCATGCGCAACACGCTCTTCGCCGTCTCCGCCGAACTCGCCCCGCACGTCGACGCCTCCACCGCCCGCGCGATCGCCGCGAAGGAGCGCCGCACCCTCCTCAAGCGCCTCGACGAGGACGGACAGGGACTCGACGCCGCCTGGCTCGCCGGCGCGGAGGCCGCCGCGCTCGACGCCCTCGACGCCCACGGCCCCTCCACCGGCAGCCAGCTGTCCGCGGCCGTACCCGCGCTGCGCCAGAAGATCACCATCAGCCGCGGCAAGAAGTACGAGACCGAGCAGGGGGTCGCCACCCGGGTCATCCGGCTGCTCGCCGCCGACGGCCGGATCCGCCGTGACCGACCGCGCGGCTCATGGACCTCCAGCCAGTACCGCTGGGTCCACACCGAGCCCTGGCCCGCCCTACCCGCCGCCGAGTCCCGCACCGAGATCGCCCGCCGATGGCTGCGGGCGTACGGTCCCGCCACCGAGGCCGACCTCAAGTGGTGGACCGGCTGGACCCTCACGGACGTCCGCAAGGCCCTCGCCACCGTGGGCCCCGACCAGGTCCGCCTCGAAGACGGCACCACCGCCCTGGTCAGCCCCGGGGACACCGGGCCCGAACCGGCGCCGGAGCCCTGGGCGGCGCTGCTGCCCGGCCTCGACCCCACCGGCATGGGCTGGGCCGACCGCGGCTTCCACCTCGACCCCGCCCACAGGAGAGCCCTGTTCGACTACGCCGGCAACATCGGCCCCACCGTGTGGTGGAACGGCGAGATCGTCGGCGGCTGGGCGCAGCGCTCCGACGGCGAGATCGTCTGGCGGCTGCTGGGCAGCCCCGGCCGGGCCGCCGAGCAGGCGATCACCGCCGAGGCCGCGCGGCTCGCCGCATGGGTGGGAGATGCCCGGATCACCCCGCGCTTCCGTACTCCGCTGGAGCGTGAACTCGTCGCCTGATCCGGCCCGGGACCGGGGCTGTCAGCCGATGCCCCGCCAGCCCTGCGGGTCCACCCCGCCGGGCACCGGGGCGTCGGCGTCGTAGGGCTCCCGGGTGAACACGAAGGACGCCAGGTCGAGATGGCTCACCGAGCCGTCCGCACGGCGCACCGCCCGCAGCGTCTCACCGGCGTAGTAGCCGAAGAGTCCGGTCCAGCTGCCGTCCGGCTCCGCCCGGAAGCGGGCGGTGCGCCCGCTCCCACCCGCCGGCCCCAGTTCCAGCAGCCCGTCCGCGGTCAGGCGCACCACCTGGGCCGAAGTCCCCCAGTACCAGGGGCCGCACAGTTCGAGCGGCACGTGGTCCGACTCCAGGAACGGCCGCCACGGCCGCGGGAAGCGCGGCTCGGCGTCCGCCACGATCCCCACGAGATCCGCGGCCACCGTCGAGGCCGGAAGTCCCGAGGTGCAGTTCGCCAGCACCACCGCCGCCACGTCGTCCGCCTCGCTCAGCCACAGCCCCGCGACGAAGCCGGGCAGCGAACCGCTGTGCCCCGCGAGCTTGCGCCCGCCGACGGCCGCCAGCTGCATGCCGAGCCCGTAGCCGTGCTCGGCGAGGCCGGGCTCCGGGGGCGAGGCCGCGGTGCGCATCTCCCGTACGGACTCGGCGCTCAGGACACGCTCGTCACCGCGCAACAGGAAGCCGGCGAACCGCGCCAGGTCCCGGGTCGTGGACCACAGCCGGCCAGCCGCGGCCATCAGCCCCAGGTCCTCCAGCGGTTCGGGCATCATCACGTCCGCCCAGGGGTGCACCGCCCAGCCGCCCGCGTGCGGGGGCTGCGGCTGTCCGCTCGTGCGCTCCAGCCCCAGCGGCTCCAGCACCTCGGCCCGCAGCGCCTCTTCCCAGGACATTCCGCGCACCGCCTCCACCAGCGAACCCAGCAGGGTGTAGCCGGGGTTGGAGTAGTGGTGCCTGGTTCCCGGTGCCAGCTTGAAGGGCTTCTCCCCCAGTACGTCGCCGAGCGCGGGCCGCTGCTCGCCGGGGGTGCGCTCCCACCACTCGCCGGGCGTCTCCGCCGCCAACCCGCCGGTGTGGGAGAGCAGTTGGGCGATGGTCACGTGACCGGCACCGGTCCCCGGCAGGTGCTTCTCCAGCGGATCGGTGAGCGAGAGCAGTCCCTCGTCCCGCAGCCGCATCACGAGAACCGCCGTGAACGTCTTGGTGATCGAACCGATCCGGTACTGCACGTCACCGTCCGGACCGTGCCCCTCGACCGAGGTCCGGGAGCCCTCCCAGACCACCTCCCCGCCCCGCAGGACGGCCGCCACCACGGACGGCGCCCGCCCTTCGCTCTGCGCGACGGCGATCCGGTGCCTCAGCGCGCGCCGGGTGGCAGGGAGAAGTTCCAGGTCTTCAGCAAGCTCATCCATGATCGGATGCTACGTGTTGGCCATGTCCACGAAGCGGGAGTAGTGGCCCTGGAAGGCCACCGTGATCGTGGCCGTGGGGCCGTTACGGTGCTTCGCCACGATCAGGTCCGCCTCACCCGCGCGGGGGGACTCCTTCTCGTACGCGTCCTCGCGGTGCAGCAGGATCACCATGTCCGCGTCCTGCTCGATGGAACCCGACTCACGCAGGTCGGAGACCATCGGCTTCTTGTCGGTGCGCTGTTCCGGACCACGGTTCAGCTGGGAGAGCGCGATCACGGGGACCTCCAGCTCCTTCGCCAGCAGCTTGAGGTTTCGGGACATGTCCGAGACCTCCTGCTGGCGGCTCTCGGGACGGCGCGAGCCGCCCGACTGCATCAGCTGGAGGTAGTCGATGACCACGAGCGAGAGGTCGTTGCGCTGCTTGAGCCGGCGGCACTTGGCCCGGATCTCCATCATCGACAGGTTGGGGGAGTCGTCGATGTAGAGCGGGGCGGCGGAGACGTCCGGCATCCGGCGGGCGAGCCGGGTCCAGTCGTCGTCCGTCATCGTGCCCGAGCGCATGTGGTGGAGCGCGACCCTGGCCTCCGCCGAGAGCAGGCGCATGGCGATCTCGTTGCGCCCCATTTCGAGGGAGAAGATCACGCTCGGCAGGTTGCTCTTGATGGAGCAGGCCCGGGCGAAGTCCAGGGCGAGTGTGGACTTACCCATGGCGGGACGGGCCGCGATGACGATCATCTGGCCCGGGTGCAGGCCGTTGGTCAGCGAGTCGAGGTCCGTGAAGCCGGTGGGAACACCCGACATCTGGCCGCTGCGGGAGCCGATCGCCTCGATCTCGTCGAGGGCGCCCTCCATGATGTCGCCGAGCGGCAGGTAGTCCTCGGAGGTCCGCTGCTCGGTGACGGCGTAGATCTCGGCCTGGGCGCTGTTGACGATCTCGTCGACGTCGCCGTCCGCCGCATAGCCCATCTGTGTGATCTTCGTACCGGCAGCGACCAGGCGGCGCAGGACGGCCCGCTCGTGGACGATCTCCGCGTAGTACTCGGCGTTCGCCGCGGTCGGCACGGACTGGACCAGGGTGTGCAGGTACGAGGCCCCGCCCACCTTGCTGATCTCGCCGCGCCGGGTCAGCTCGGCGCCGACGGTGATCGGGTCGGCCGGCTCGCCCTTGGCGTACAGGTCGAGGATGGCCTGGTAGATCGTCTCGTGCGAGGGCCGGTAGAAGTCGTGGCCCTTGAGGACCTCGACGACATCCGCGATGGCGTCCTTGGAGAGCAGCATGCCGCCGAGCACCGACTGCTCGGCGTCGAGGTCCTGGGGAGGCACGCGCTCGAAGCCGCCGCCACCGCCGGAGTCCCAGGAGCCGCCCTCGCGGCCCCGGTCGTGCTGTTCGTCCCCGCGGCCGCGGCCTTCGCTGTTACGGCGCGGACGGGCGGGCAGACGGTCACCCGGACCGCTGTCGGCCCAGGGGTCGTCCATGGGCTCGGGCATGCTCACCGGGCCGCCTCCTCCCGTCCGCAACGCGGACCTCGCCGTGTCACTCTTTCTACGACACGGCTCTGACATTTGGGGCACCCGAATCCGCCGTCGGCGAGTCGGGCAACGCACCACGGTAGGCCCGAGAGCGGCGTCAGCCAATCTTGTTATCCACAGGCTGTGTGGACGACATGTGGATGACGGCACCAATGCTGTGGGTAACTCGCCGGAAGCTGTGCACGGACCGGGGGACGACGCTGTGGACAAAATCACCCGCGACACCCCTCCACCCCGCCTGACCTGCGATTTCCTCCTCCAGAGGCAGCGGTGGAGAAAATTCTTGGACACTGTCTCAAGATCGCCTCCAACGAGGTGCGAGGAACGCCCAAGTCAGCGCGTCGGTAAGGATTCAAATCATCTTGCATCTATTACCTGTGGAAGATTAGATTGAGCGCATGACACAGGCTCTCGCGACACCCAAGGCAGGGCCGCGACGGCACGACCGAGAGATCTTCGCACTCGCTCTCCCTGCCTTCGGCGCACTCGTCGCCGAGCCCCTCTTCGTGATGGCCGACAGCGCCATCGTGGGGCACCTCGGAACCCCCCAGCTGGCCGGCCTCGGCATCGCTGCCGCGGTACTCACCACCGCCGTGAGCGTGTTCGTCTTCCTCGCCTACGCCACCACCGCGGCCGTCTCCCGCCGCGTCGGCGCAGGAGACCTCCAGGCAGCCATCCGGCAGGGGATCGACGGCATCTGGCTCGCCCTCCTGCTGGGCGCGGCCGTCGTCGCCGTGGTGCTTCCCGCGACACCGTCACTGGTCTCGCTCTTCGGGGCCTCCGACACCGTCGCCCCGTACGCGATCACCTATCTGCGGATCTCCGCTCTCGGCATCCCGGCCATGCTCATGGTCCTGGCCGCCACCGGGGTCATCCGCGGCCTCCAGGACACCCGTACGCCGCTCTACGTCGCCATCGGCGGCTTCGCCCTCAACGCGGGCCTGAACGTCGCCCTGGTCTACGGTGCGGGGCTCGGCATCGCCGGCTCGGCCTGGGGCACGGTCATCGCCCAGTGCGCCATGGCCGCCGCCTACCTCGTCGTGGTCGTCCGCGGAGCCCGGCGCCACGGCGCCTCGCTGCGTCCCGACCCCGCGGGCATCCGGGCCTGTGCCCAGGCGGGCGCCCCGCTGCTGGTCCGCACCCTGTCGCTGCGCGCCATCCTGATGATCGCCACCGCCGTGGCCGCCCGGCTCGGCGACGCCGACATTGCCGCCCACCAGATCCTGCTCTCCCTGTGGAGCCTGCTCGCCTTCGCCCTGGACGCCATAGCGATCGCCGGGCAGGCGATCATCGGCCGCTACCTGGGCGCGGGCGACACCGACGGCGCCAGGGCCGTCTGCCGCCGCATGGTGCAGTGGGGGATCGCCTCGGGCGTCATACTCGGCCTGCTGGTCGTCCTGGCCCGCCCGGTGTTCATCCCGCTGTTCACCAGTGATCCGGCCGTCGAGGCGGCCCTGCTGCCGGCCCTGCTGGTCGTGGCCCTCTCCCAGCCCGTCTCCGGCATCGTCTTCGTGCTCGACGGGGTGCTGATGGGCGCCGGAGACGGCCGCTACCTGGCCCGGGCCATGCTCCTGACGCTGGCCGCCTTCGCCCCGGCCGCACTGCTCGTGCCGATCCTCGGCGGCGGCCTCACGGCGCTCTGGTGGGCAATGACGCTGATGATGGTGGTCCGGATGATCACTCTCCGGCTGCGCGCCGGCTCAGGCCGGTGGCTGATCGCGGGAGCCACCCGCTCGTAGCGGGTGGCCGGACCCCGCCGTGTTTCACGTGAAACACGGCGGGCCGGCACGGGCATGTTTCACGTGAAACACCGCCGACAACGACGAAGGGCCGCACCCCGGTGGGGTGCGGCCCTTCGAGCGCAGCCCTTAGGCGGCGACGACCTCGATGCCCACGTTCGCGGCCACGTCGGCGTGCAGACGCACGGAGACCTGGTACGAACCGAGGGTCTTGATCGGGGAGCCGAGCTCCACGCGGCGCTTGTCGACCTTCGGGCCGCCCGAGGACTCGATCGCCGTGGCGATGTCGGCCGGGGTCACGGAACCGAAGAGACGACCGGCGTCACCCGCGCGGGTGGCCAGACGGACCTTCACACCCTCGAGCTTGGCCTTGACCTCGTTGGCCTGCTCGATGGTCGCGATCTCGTGGATCTTGCGGGCGCGGCGGATCTGCGCCACGTCCTTCTCGCCACCCTTGGTCCAGCGGATCGCGAAACCACGCGGGACCAGGTAGTTGCGAGCGTAACCGTCCTTGACGTCGACGACATCGCCGGCGGCACCGAGGCCAGAAACCTCGTGGGTCAGGATGATCTTCATTAGTCGGTCACCCTTTCCTTATCGCGCGGTGGACGTGTAGGGCAGCAGCGCCATCTCACGGCTGTTCTTGACGGCCGTGGCGACGTCACGCTGGTGCTGCGTGCAGTTGCCGGTAACGCGGCGGGCACGGATCTTGCCACGGTCGGAAATGAACTTCCGCAGCATGTTCGTGTCCTTGTAGTCCACGTACGCGGTCTTGTCCTTGCAGAATGCGCAGACCTTCTTCTTAGGCTTGCGCACAGGCGGCTTCGCCATTGTGTCTCTCCTGTGTGATCAAGAAGTGGGGATGCGAGCTGCCCTAGAAGGGCGGCTCGTCCGAGTAGCCACCGCCGGAACCGCCGGAGCTTCCGCCCCAACCGCCCCCGCCGCCGCCCTGCTGCTGGCCACCGGCCGGCGCGCTGGACGACCACGGGTCGTCGGAGGGAGCTCCGCCGCCCTGCTGCGGCTGGCCACCGGGGGCTCCGCCCCAGTTGCCACCGCCGCCGCCCTGCTGCTGACCGCCGCCGCCGTATCCACCCTGGCCACCGCGACCGGTGGTCTTGGCGACCTTGGCCGTGGCGTTCTTCAGGCTGGGGCCGACTTCCTCGACGTCCAGCTCGTAGACCGTGCGCTTGACACCCTCACGGTCCTCGTACGACCGCTGCCTCAGCCGGCCCTGCACGATGACGCGCATGCCTCGCTGGAGGGACTCGGCGACGTTCTCCGCCGCCTGCCGCCACACCGAGCAGGTCAGGAACAGGCTCTCGCCGTCCTTCCACTCATTGGTCTGACGGTCGAAGGTGCGGGGGGTGGACGCGACACGGAACTTCGCGACCGCCGCACCCGAGGGGGTGAAGCGCAGCTCGGGGTCGTCGACGAGATTGCCGACGACCGTGATGACGGTCTCGCCTGCCATGGATGAACCTCTCGGCGGGGATTGCTGCTGGGCTGCTGTGCTACTCGATCCCGATTACCGCTGAACCGAAGTTCAGTGGGTCTCGGGGCGAAGGACCTTGGTCCGGAGAACCGACTCGTTCAGGTTCATCTGTCGGTCAAGCTCCTTGACGACCGCAGGCTCGGCCTGAAGGTCGATGACCGAGTAGATGCCCTCGGGCTTCTTCTTGATCTCGTAAGCGAGACGACGACGGCCCCAGGTGTCGACCTTCTCGACCTTTCCGTTGCCCTCACGGACGACGGAGAGGAAGTTCTCGATCAGCGGGGAGACAGCGCGCTCCTCGAGATCGGGGTCGAGGATGACCATCACTTCGTAGTGACGCATGTGGAACCCACCTCCTTTGGACTCAGCGGCCACGGTCGTTCCGTGGCAGGAGGGTCGTGATGCGTGAGCACGGCGTCCGTAGAGCAGACACCGCGCAGCTGTACAGACTACCTGCTCGCGTCCTTCCGGTTGAAATCCGCCGGGAGAGGGCCACAATCTGTATCCATCGGGTGTGCTCGGTGCCATGCCCTCGGCCCCTTGCCGCAGGCAGCCCGCAGCACCGCCAGCTTCAGCCAGGAGGTGCCCTTCCGATGGCACAGGCAATGCGGCCCCCTCAGATCTCCCTGCTCTCCACCGACGGCAAGCCCCACCCGCTGCAGGACACCCTGATGGCGGTCACTCTGACCCTCGGTGCCGTGGCGTTCGTCACGGCCTTCTTCCACAACCTGCACCTGATCAGCTCGTGGGCCGGGCTGATCGGAATCCTGACCGGCGCGTACGGACAGTTCGTCTCCGTCACGACACGCGAGCGCTTCGCGCTGATCATCGGCCTTGGCGCGTCTGCCATCGGCTTCTACATCGGCATGTTCCACGGCGGCCTCTTCGGGGGCTGACCCGGCCGGCCGGGACACCTCCGCGGCAGGGCGCCGGCCACGCACCGGCCCGGGCCCACGGCCCGTCCCCCAGAAGGGTGGCGCACCTGTCGCAGTAGGCTTCGCGCCATAGCCAGCGAAGCCGCCGGAGGAGACGCCCCGCATGAGCCTGTCCCTGAGGACCATCAGCCGAGAGCAGCATCTGGGTTACCTCCAGAGCCTGCCCTCGGCTAGCCACTGCCAGGTCCCGGCGTGGGCCGACGTGAAGAACGAGTGGCGTTCCGAGAACCTCGGATGGTTCAACGAGTCCGACGAACTCGTCGGAGCGGCCCTCGTGTTGTACCGGCAGCTGCCCAAGGTGAAGCGGTACCTCGCGTACCTGCCCGAGGGCCCGGTCATCAACTGGTATGCCCCGAATCTGGAGGAATGGCTCCAGCCGATGCTGGCCCACCTCAAGCAGCAGGGCGCCTTCACCGTGAAGATGGGCCCGCCCGTCGTCATCCGCCGCTGGAACTCGACCGCCATCAAGGCCGGTATCCAGGACCCGAACGTGAAGCGCCTGCGCGACGTGGAGGCCTCGGTCATCGAGCCCCGCGCCTTCGAGGTGTCGGACAAGCTGCGCCGCATGGGCTGGCAGCAGGCCGAGGACGGCGGCGCCGGCTTCGGCGACGTCCAGCCGCGCTACGTGTTCCAGGTACCGCTGGCCAACCGCTCGCTGGACGACGTCCTCAAGGGCTTCAACCAGCTGTGGCGCCGCAACATCAAGAAGGCCGAGAAGGCCGGCGTCGAGGTCGTCCAGGGCGGCTACGACGACCTGCCGACCTGGCAGCACCTGTACGAGATCACGGCCGAGCGCGACAAGTTCCGCCCGCGTCCGCTCAGCTACTTCCAGCGCCAGTGGACGGCCCTCAACTCCGAGGACCCCAACCGGATGCGCCTCTACATCGCCACGCACGAGGGAGAGCCGCTGGCCGCCGCCACGATGCTCACCGTCGGCCAGCACGTCTGGTACTCCTACGGCGCCTCCGCCAACCACAAGCGCGAGGTCCGCCCCTCGAACGCGATGCAGTGGCGCATGCTGCGCGACTCGTACGCGCTCGGCGCAAGCGTCTACGACCTGCGCGGCATCTCTGACACGCTGGACGAGAACGACCACTTGTTCGGTCTGATCCAGTTCAAGGTCGGTACGGGCGGCGAGGCCGTGGAGTACGTCGGCGAGTGGGACTTCCCGCTCAACAAGGTGCTGCACAAGGCTCTCGACATCTACATGTCGCGCCGCTGACCGGCCCCACCCCGCCCCACACGCACACACAGCACCGCTGCACCACGCAGCTTCTCAGGAGAGGTTCCGGACGGGCATGGCGCTCACGCTCTACGTCGACACCGCGCGCTGGCGTGCGCACCAGAAGCAGATCCAGGACCAGTTCCCCGGTCTGATCCCGGTCTGCAAGGGCAACGGCTACGGCTTCGGCCACGAGCGGCTCTGCGAGGAGGCGACCCGCATGGGCGCCGACATCCTGGCCGTGGGAACGACGTACGAGGCCGCCAGCATCAAGGACCGGTTCGGCGGCGACCTGCTCGTCCTCACCCCGTTCCGGCGGGGCGAGGACCCGGTACCGCTGCCCGACCGGGTCATCCGTTCGGTCGCGTCGCTGGACGGGGTGCGCGGTCTGGTGGGCGCCCGGGTGGTCATCGAGTGCATGAGCTCGATGCGCCGCCACGGCATCTCCGAGCAGGACCTCGGCCAGCTGCACGCCGCCATCGAGGACGTCCGGCTGGAGGGCTTCGCCCTGCACCTGCCCCTGGACCGCCCGGACGGCTCGGACGCCGTCGAGGAGGTCATCGGCTGGATGGACCGGCTGCGGGCGGCCCGGCTGCCGCTGCACACCATGTTCGTCAGCCACCTGCGGGCCACGGAGCTCGCGCGGCTGCAGCAGCAGTTCCCGCAGACCCGCTTCCGGGCCCGTATCGGCACCCGGCTGTGGCTGGGCGACCACGAGGCCACCGAGTACCGCGGCGCGGTCCTCGACGTCACGCGCGTGGCCAAGGGCGACCGGTTCGGCTACCGGCAGCAGAAGGCCGCCTCCGACGGCTGGCTGGTCGTGGTCGCCGGCGGTACCTCCCACGGGGTGGGGCTGGAGGCCCCCAAGGCGCTCCACGGTGTGATGCCGCGCGCCAAGGGCGTCGCACGGGCGGGTCTGGCCACGGTCAACCGGAACCTTTCGCCTTTCGTGTGGGCGGGCAAGCAGCGCTGGTTCGCGGAGCCGCCGCACATGCAGGTGTCGATCCTGTTCGTGCCCTCGGACGCGACCGAGCCGAAGGTCGGCGACGAGCTGGTGGCGCACCTGCGCCACACCACCACGCAGTTCGACCGGGTGCTCGACGCCTGAGTCCGACCGGTCAGTCCTGGGAGCTCACGCCCCAGGCGACCCGCTGTCCATCCGAGGGCGTCGCGTACCGCGGCGCCCTCGCCGCGTCCGACAGCACGAACACGTCCTCCGCGCCGTCCAGGACGCCACCGGAGGGGTCGTCCGAGCCGTCCCGCCGTACGACGTCCCGCTCGGGCATCAGGATGTCCCGGACGATGACCGCGCACAGGTACAGGGTGGTCAGCAGGTGGGCGATGATCGCCAGCTGGTAGCCCTCCACGGGCAGGCCCTGGTGCTTGTCGGCGCTGGCCGTGTAGGCGAGGTAGAACCAGATCCCGAGGAAGTAGACGACCTCGCCGGCCTGCCAGATGAGGAAGTCCCGCCAGCGCGGCCGGGCCAGTGCGGCGAGCGGGATGAGCCACAGCACGTACTGCGGCGAGTAGACCTTGTTGCACAGGATGAAGGCGGCGACGACGAGGAAGGCCAGCTGTGCGAAGCGGGGCCGGCGCGGGGCGGTCAGGGTGAGCAGTCCGACGGCCCCGCACAGCAGGAGCGTCAGCCCGGTCGCGTACGTGTTGGCGCCCTCCAGCGAGTTGCCCGAGCGCTGGGAGATCAGCAGCCACACCGAGCCGAAGTCGATGGGCCGTTCCTGGCTGAAGGTGTAGAACTTCTTCCAGCCGTCCCAGGCGAAGAGCATGACCGGCAGGTTGACCACGAGCCAGGCTCCGGCCGCGCCCAGTACGGCGGCGCCGAAGGCGCGCCACTTCCCGGCCCGCCAGCAGAGCACGAACAGCGCCCCGAGCAGCAGTACGGGGTAGAGCTTGGCCGCGGTGGCCAGGCCGATGAGGATGCCGAAGAGGACCGTCCGGCCGCGGGACCACATGAGCATCGCGGCGGCGGTCAGGGCGATGGCCAGCAGGTCCCAGTTGATCGTCGCCGTCAGGGCGAAGGCGGGCGCCAGGGCGAAGAGCAGGGCGTCCCAGGGGCGGCGGCGGTGGGTGCGGGCGACGCACACGGCGATGACGGCCGCGCAGGCCATCAGCATGCCCGCGTTGACCATCCAGTACATCTGTTCGCGGTGCTGCATGGAGCCGCTGCCGGGGGTCAGCCAGGAGGCGATCTCCATGAAGAGCCCGGTGAGCACCGGGTACTCCAGGTACTCCATGTCGCCGGGGAGCCGGTCGAAGTAGGGCGTCAGGTTGTCGGCGAAACCGCGTACCGCGTACAGGTGCGGGATGTCGGAGTAGCAGGCGTGGGTGTACTGCGAGCCCGCCCCCCGGAACCACGCCCAGTCGTAGCAGGGCAGCTTCTGGACCATGCCGAGCGCGAACATGCCGATGGCGATGAGCGCCACGACCCGGACCGGCCCCAGCCAGTGCCCGCCGAGCCTGGCATAGCGGCCGAGCGGGCCGCCGATGAGCTCACTGCCGGCTGCGGCGACCTCGTCCTGCTGCGTCGGCAGAACGGGGCTGTCCTCGTGCACCTTGGTCATGGGCTCATCCTGCCGTACCGGACCGGACACGGGGGAAGGCCGTCGCACAGGGGGTGCGACGGCCTTCCTCGGCTCACGGGGCGGCGGTACGGGTCACTCGGTGCCGGAGCCGTCGAACCCGCCGGTGATACCGCCCGGGCGGCCCGGTTTGCCGGTCTGCGTCGGGGAGGGTGATCCGGAGGATCCGCCGGTCACCCCGGTGCTGGTGCCGGACGTGTCGCCGGAGGTGGTGCCGGTGTCCGTGCCTCCGTTGGTGGTCCCGCGCGTGGTGTCCGGGTCGCAGTACAGCTTCCACGGCGGGCAGGACGGCCGGCCGCCCTTGGACGGGGAGGGGGACGGCGGCGGGGAGCTCGGCGGGAGCGTCGACGGGGAGGGGGACGCCGGGACTACGGCCGAGGGCGTGGGGGAGGGGGCGCCAGCCGAGTCGGCGGTCACGCCGATGTCCTCGGCCTCCGGGAACTGCTTGACCGGGAGACCCTTGAGCGCTTCGCCCATGTACTCGGTCCAGATCTCGGCCGGGATGTCGCCACCGTGGAGGGAGGGGATGTCGCCCACGCCCTTCATGGAGATCAGCTTCTTGTCCGGCGAGTTGGGGTCGGTGCGGAAGAGGACCACCGAGGTGGACAGCTCCGGGGTGTAGCCGACGAACCACGCCGACTTGTTCTCGTCCGTGGTACCGGTCTTGCCCGCAGCGGGCCGGCCCAGCTTCTTGACCTTCTTGCCGGTGCCGTTCTCGACGACGTTCTCCAGCACCTTGGTGATGTTGTCCGCCACGGCGCTGTCCATGGCCCGCTGGGCCTTGGGGGCCTCGAAGCCCGCCTGCTTCTCGCCGTTCTTCTCGACCTCGGTCACGGAGAACGGCTCGCGGTGCGTGCCGGAGGCGGCGAAGGTCGCGTACGAGTCGGCCATGCGGATGGCGCTCGGGGTGGAGGTACCGAGGGCGAAGGAGGCGTCGTTGTTCGGGTTGACCGACTCCTCCAGGATGCCCGTGGACTTGGCCACGGCCCTGACCTTGTCGTGGCCGACATCGAAGACGAGCTGGGCGAACGGGACGTTGATGGACTTCTCCATCGCCTCGTTGAGGGTCACGTACCCGAAGGCGGTGGGGCTCTCGTTCTTCTGCTTGAACGGCGCGCCCGACGCGTCGCGCAGGGGCCTGCCCTCACGGTTGTTGATCACGGTGAGGTCGTTGGCCATGTACTTGCTGTCGGCCGAGATGCCCTTGCCCTTGGAGTTCTGGGTGCCGTACTCCATCGCCGCCGCCAGCACGTACGGCTTCCAGGTCGAGCCGACCGGGACACCGCTGGAGTTGGCGTTGTTGCTGAAGTACTTGTGGTCCCAGCCCGGGCCGCCGTACAGGGCGACGAGGGCCCCGGTCTTCACGTCCACGGAGGCCGCGCCGAACTGCACGAAGGTGTCCGTCTCGGGGCGGCCCTTCTCGTCGATGAACCCGTTACGGGTGTCCTCGACCGCCTTGACCAGGGCGTCCACCCTCGGCTTCTCGAAGGTGGTCTTGATCCGGTAGCCGCCCATGGCCATCTGCTCAGGGGTGATGCCCTTGGCCTTCATCACGTAGGCCTTGGCCGTGTCGACCAGGTAGCCGATCTGGCCGGTCATGCCACGGGCCTGCTCCGACTCGACGCGCGGGGGGAAGTCCGCGTCCGTGAACTTCGCCCGCGTGGCCTTGTCCATCCGGCCGACCTCGACCTCGCGGTCCAGCACCCAGCTCCAGCGCTCCCGGGCCCGCTTCTCGTTGAGGGCGGGGGTGGCCGCGGCGCCGATGCCGCCGTCCGGGTTGTAGAGGTTGGGGCCCTTCAGCACGGCGGCCAGGAAGGCGCACTCGGAGGGGTTCAGGTCCTGGCTGTCCTTGCCGAAGTAGGCGCGGGCCGCGGCCTGGATCCCATAGGCGTCCCGGCCGTAGTAGGCGGTGTTCAGGTAGCCCGCGAGGACCTTGTCCTTCGGCTCGGAGACACCCAGCCTTATCGCGATGAAGAGCTCGGTGGCCTTCCGCTTGAGCGTCTGGTCGGAGTCCAGGTAGGTGTTCTTCACGTACTGCTGGGTGATGGTCGAGCCGCCCTGGGTGGAGCCGCCCGTGGCCATGTTCCACACGGCACGGCCGACACCCATCGGGTCCACGCCCTTGTCCGTCTCGAAGGACTCGTTCTCCGCCGCGATCACGGCGTCCCTCATCGACCGGGGGATGCTGGAGATGGGCACGATCTGCCGGTTCATCGAACCGCCCGTCGCCACCATCTGGCTGCCGTCGGCCCAGTAGAAGACGTTGTTCTGCGCCTGCGCCGCCTTGTTCGGGTCCGGCGTGCTCACCATGGCGATACCGATACCGGTACCGGCCGTGATGACCGCGAAGAAGCCCAGGGCCGTGCCGGCGACGAACTTCCAGGACGGCACGAAGCGCTTCCAGCCGTCCCGGTCGGACCGCGGGTAGTTGATGAGTCGCTTGTCCGGTCGCCCGGTGCCGCGCATGGCGGTGCCGGTTCCTCTCCCGCGGCCGCTGCCTCTCTGGGCGGCCCTGCGGGTCTCGGCACGGCTGCCCTGGGCGGGCTGCGGTGCGTACGGGCCACTGTGTGACGCCGTGGGGACGTCACGTCCGGCCGCGCCCCTTCCGGGGCGCGGCTGGGCGGCGCGGCGGGCTGAGGCGCGCCCACCGCCCTCGGGCTGCGGCGGTTTGCGACGGTGCTCGCTCATCGAACGACTACTCCTCGGGCAGGCGAGTGGCCTGGAAGCGGCAGATTGGTTTCGGTCCCCCCGGTGTCATGGCGCACAGACTACGCACGCTCAAAACGCGCCCAGTGCCGAAGTTCACCCCAAATCAGGCAACGTGCCTGGTGCGAATTGGTGATGTGACACCGGTCACCACGTCCCCCCTTGTCGATCAGAGCGGCCCGTTCTATCGTCTGGATGTATCGAGTCGATACATCAGCTCGGTATAAAGACTCAGGGGCGGAGGAGAGGCAGGCGGATGAGCAGACGCTCAGGCATCCTCGAGTTCGCCGTCCTCGGCCTGCTTCGCGAATCCCCCATGCACGGCTACGAGCTGCGCAAGCGGCTCAACACCTCGCTGGGGGTGTTCAGAGCCTTCAGCTACGGGACGCTCTACCCCTGCCTCAAGACGCTGGTCGCCAACGGCTGGTTGATCGAAGAGCCGGGCAACGCCCCGGAGGACGCTCTCGCCGCTTCACTCGCAGGGCGCCGCGCCAAGATCGTCTACCGGTTGACGGCCGCGGGTAAGGAGCACTTCGAGGAGCTGCTCTCCCACACGGGCCCCGACACCTGGGAGGACGAGTCCTTCGCCGCCCGCTTCGCCTTCTTCGGCCAGACCGAACGAGACGTTCGCATGCGGGTGCTGGAGGGCCGCCGCAGCCGGCTGGAGGAGCGTCTGGAGAAGATGCGTGCCTCGATCGCCCGGACGCGGGAGCGTCTCGACGACTACACGCTGGAGCTGCAGCGGCACGGCATGGAGTCCGTGGAGCGCGAAGTGCGCTGGCTGAACGAGCTCATCGAGAGTGAGCGGGCGGGACGGGATCGGAGACGATCCGGTCCGTCCGACGAAACTGAAAAATGAGGCCTGCATCTCGCAGACCTCGTCCGAGAACAAACAGGGAGCAACCGGAATGGGTTCGGTTCGCGTAGCCATCGTCGGCGTAGGCAACTGCGCCGCCTCGCTGGTGCAGGGCGTCGAGTACTACAAGGACGCCGACCCGGCGGCCAAGGTCCCCGGTCTGATGCACGTCCAGTTCGGCGACTACCACGTGAGTGACATCGAGTTCGTCGCCGCGTTCGACGTCGACGCGAAGAAGGTCGGCCTCGACCTTTCGGACGCCATCGGCGCCAGCGAGAACAACACCATCAAGATCTGCGACGTCCCGAGCGCCGGTGTGACCGTTCAGCGCGGCCACACCTACGACGGCCTGGGCAAGTACTACCGCCTGACGATCGAGGAGTCCGCCGAGGCTCCGGTCGACGTGGTCCAGGTCCTCAAGGACCGCGAGGTCGACGTCCTGATCTGCTACCTGCCGGTCGGTTCCGAGGACGCGGCGAAGTTCTACGCCCAGTGCGCCATCGACGCCAAGGTCGCCTTCGTCAACGCCCTCCCGGTCTTCATCGCCGGCACCAAGGAGTGGGCGGACAAGTTCACCGAGGCCGGTGTCCCGATCGTCGGCGACGACATCAAGTCGCAGGTCGGCGCCACCATCACGCACCGCGTGATGGCGAAGCTGTTCGAGGACCGCGGTGTCCGTCTTGAGCGCACCATGCAGCTCAACGTCGGCGGCAACATGGACTTCAAGAACATGCTGGAGCGCGACCGCCTCGAGTCGAAGAAGATCTCCAAGACGCAGGCCGTCACCTCGCAGATCCCCGACCGTGAGCTCGGCGAGAAGAACGTCCACATCGGCCCGTCCGACTACGTCGCGTGGCTCGACGACCGCAAGTGGGCCTATGTCCGCCTGGAGGGTCGCGCCTTCGGTGACGTCCCGCTGAACCTCGAGTACAAGCTCGAGGTGTGGGACTCCCCGAACTCGGCCGGTGTCATCATCGACGCCCTGCGCGCCGCGAAGATCGCCAAGGACCGCGGCATCGGCGGCCCGATCCTGTCGGCGTCCAGCTACTTCATGAAGTCCCCGCCGGTGCAGTACTTCGACGACGAGGCCCTGGTCAACGTCGAGAAGTTCATCAAGGGCGAGGTCGAGCGCTAACCGTACCCAAGGGTCTTCACGACACCTGGACTTCGGCAGTTCTTCCGCGGAGGGTCCCCGGGCAATGTGCCCGGGGACCCTCCGCGTATGTGACCCTTGCCCTCATGCCTGTCGTACGTGATCTGCGCGTACTCCTGCGCCTGAGGGATTTCCGCAACCTGCTCGCCGTCCGGCTGCTCTCCCAGGCCGCGGACGGCGTCTACCAGGTCGCACTCGCCACCTACGTCGTCTTCTCCCCGGAGAAGCAGACCTCCCCGGCGTCCATCGCCTCCGCCATGGCGGTACTGCTGCTGCCCTATTCGGCAATCGGCCCCTTCGCCGGGGTGCTGCTCGACCGCTGGCGCCGCCGCCAGGTCTTCCTCTACGGCAATCTCCTGCGGGCCTTCCTCGCCTGCGTCACCGGAATGCTGATCGTCGCGCAGGTGCCCGCCTGGCTGTTCTACGCCTCGGCCCTGTCGGTGACCGCCGTCAACCGCTTCGTGCTGTCCGGGCTCGCCGCCTCGCTGCCCCACGTCGTCGGACCCGATCAGCTGGTCACCGCGAACGCGCTCTCCCCCACCGCAGGAACCCTCGCGGCGGTGGCGGGCGGCGGGCTGGCCTTCCTCGTCCGGCTGCTGGCCTCCGACTCCAACGCCCTCGTCGTGCTCCTGGGCGCCGGGCTCTACCTGTCCGCGGCCCTCGTCTCCCTGCAACTGGCCATCGGCCTCCTCGGGCCGGACCACCCCGCCGGCCGGGCCCATCCCTCGGTCACCGAGGGGATCGCTCTCACGGTGCGGGGGATGGCCGAGGGCCTGCGCCACCTCGCCTCCCGGCGCGAGGCGGCCCGGGCGCTCACCGCGATGACCCTGATGCGGTTCTGCTACGGGGCCCTGTTCGTGATGCTGCTGATGCTCTGCCGCTACTCCTGGTCGGACAACGAGTCCGACGGGCTGGCGCTGCTGGGAATCGCCGTCGGCGTCTCCGGGGCCGGATTCTTCGCCGCCGCCGTGGTGACCCCCTGGCTGGTGGGCCGCCTGGGCCCGCTCGGCTGGATCACCGCGTGCTCCGCGGGTGCCGCCGTCCTCGTACCGGCCCTCGGCCTGTTCTTCGCCCCGGAGCCCATGCTGGCCGCCGCGTTCGTACTCGGCCTCGCCACCCAGGGCGCCAAGATCGCCACCGACACCGAAGTGCAGTCCCGGGTGGACGACGACTACCGCGGCCGCGTCTTCTCCGTCTACGACGTGCTGTTCAACGTCGCCTTCGTCGGCGCGGCGGCGGTGGCCTCCCTGATGCTCCCCGCCGACGGACGGTCCGTGATCCTGATCCTCATCGTGTCCGCGCTCTACGCCGCGACCGCCGTCTTCCTGGCCCGCGGCGAGCGACGTTTCACGTGAAACATCAGCTCTGACGAACGCCGGGGCCGATGTTTCACGTGAAACATCGGCCCCGGCGTTCGTGCGTCAGGCCTGCGCGGCCCACCACTCCCTCAGCGCGACGACAGCGGCGTCACGGCCCATCGGACCGTTCTCCAGCCGCAGCTCCAGCAGGAAGGCATAGGCCTTGCCGATCACCGGACCAGGACCCACGTCGAGCACCTGCATGATCTCGTTGCCGTCCAGGTCGGGCCGGATCGCGTCCAGCTCCTCCTGCTCCTGCAGCTGCCCGATGCGCTCCTCCAGCCCGTCGTAGGTCCGGGAGAGGGCATTGGCCTTGCGCTTGTTGCGCGTGGTGCAGTCGGACCGGGTCAGCTTGTGCAGACGCTCCAGCAGCGGACCGGCGTCGCGGACGTAGCGCCGGACCGCGGAGTCGGTCCACTCCCCGTCGCCGTAGCCGTGGAAGCGCAGGTGCAGCTCCACCAGCCGGGACACGTCCTTGATCATGTCGTTGGAGTACTTCAGAGCGGTGAGCCGCTTCTTGGTCATCTTCGCTCCGACCACCTCGTGGTGGTGGAAGGAGACCCGGCCATCGTTCTCGAACCGGCGGGTCCGGGGCTTGCCGATGTCGTGCAGCAGCGCCGCGAGCCGCAGGACCAGGTCCGGGCCGTCCTCCTCCAGTGCGATCGCCTGCTCCAGCACGATCAGCGAGTGGTCGTAGACGTCCTTGTGCCTGTGGTGCTCATCACTCTCCAGCCGCAGCGCGGGCAGCTCGGGAAGCACCCGGTCGGCCAGCCCCGTGTCCACCAGCAGGCCCAGACCCTTGCGCGGGTGGACGGACAGGATGAGCTTGTTCAGCTCGCCCTGGACCCGCTCCGCGGAAACGATCTCGATCCGCTCGGACATCGCCTTCATGGCCGCGACGACCTCCGGGGCGACCTCGAAGTCCAGCTGCGCGGCGAAACGCGCCGCCCGCAGCATCCGCAGCGGGTCGTCGGAGAAGGATTCCTCCGGGGTTCCGGGCGTGCGCAGCACACCGGCGGCCAGGTCCTCCAGACCGCCGTGCGGGTCGATGAACTCCTGCTCGGGCAGGGCCAGGGCCATGGCGTTGACCGTGAAGTCACGCCGGACCAGGTCGTCGTCGATCGAGTCGCCGTAGGAGACCTCGGGCTTGCGCGACGTACGGTCGTAGGCCTCCGAACGGTACGTCGTCACCTCGATCTGGAAATTCCGTACGGCGTCCCCGACGCGGGCGCTCTTCTGCGCCCCGACGGTGCCGAACGCGATACCGACGTCCCACACCGAGTCCGCCCACGGCCGGACGATCTTCAGAACGTCCTCGGGGCGGGCATCGGTGGTGAAGTCGAGATCGTTGCCGAGACGCCCCAGCAGCGCGTCGCGGACGGACCCACCGACCAGGGCGAGGCGGAAGCCCGCCTCCTGGAAACGGCGGCCGAGCTCGTCGGCGACAGGAGCGACCCGCAGCAGTTCACTGACCGCGCGGAGCTGCACCTGACTCAGGGCACTGGGGTTGTCTTCGTTGGCGTTCGGCACAACAGAAAAGGGTACGTGCCCGGCCCCCCAGGAGCCGCCCCGTTTTGCGGCCACCCCGGTACACGGTCACCGGGGCCCTGAGCCGATCATGTGGGGCAAGGCGCGGCACTCGCACACAGCGGGCCTCGTTACCATGCGTGGACGCACAAAAGACGACCACTGACACTTCGAGGGACGGGCTAGCGCGTGGCCGAGGCGGCAGACAACCAGGGGGCGTCCCCCGCTCCTGCCCGGCGCCGGTGGCTGCGGCGCGCGATCGTCCTGCTCGCCGGGACGCCCGTACTGGCCGCTCTGATCTACTCTCCCGCCCCCCGGGCCGAGGCCGCGCAGGCCGCGTCCGTGGACGTCCAGCTGACCTCCATCGCCCCCACGGCACCGGTCAAGGGCGACACACTCACCATCCGGGGCACCGTGCTCAACACCGGTGCCGAGACGATCACCGACGCGCATGTCGGTCTGCGGGTCGGGCCCGCGCTCGCGGACCGCACGTCCATCGACGAGGCGGCGGAGCGCACCGGCTTCCGGGCCGGCGCCGACCCGGGCGAGATCGACCCGGCCTACGCGGTCAAGATCGCCTCCCTGCCATCCAAGATCAGCCAGGAGTTCACGCTCACCATCCCGGTGAACAAGCTGGAGCTGGACAAGGACGGCGTCTACCAGCTCGGCGTCTCCCTGTCCGGGGTGACCGATAGCCGGCCGTCCGAGCAGGTCATGGGCATCAAGCGGACCTTCCTGCCCTGGCAGCCCGAGGCCGCCGGCAAGCGCTCCCAGCTCACCTACGCCTGGCCGCTGATCTCCACCACCCGCGTGACGGCGGAGACGGGCTCCGACGAGCTCCAGACCCCCGTCTTCCTCGACGACTCCCTCGCCGACGAGCTCAGGCCGGGCGGGCGTCTGGAGCAGATGGTCACCCTCGGCAAGGACCTGCCGATCACCTGGGTCATCGACCCCGACCTGCTCTACACGGTCGACGCGATGACCAAGGGCTACCGGGTCCGCAGCCCGGGCGGCAAGCCCGTCCAGGGCAAGAGCAAGGCCGTCGCCGAGCAGTGGCTGAGCTCCCTGGAGGCGGCCGTCCAGGGCAAGAAGGTCGTCGCCCTGCCGTTTGCCGACCCCGACCTCGCCTCCCTCGCCCACCACGGCAAGGACGTCTCGGGCACCCTGGGCCAGCTGCGCCCCGCCACCGACAAGGCGAAGCAGGCCGTCGAGACGGTCCTGCACGTCCCCGCGTCCACGGACTTCTCCTGGCCCGTGGACGGCGCCCTCGACCCCTCGATCGTCAACGTCGCCACCTCGGCCGGCGCCCACAACGTCCTCACCCGCAGCGACAGCCTCGTGGAGAGCGGCGCCCTCGGCTACACGCCCTCGGCCGCCCGGCCCATCGGCGCCGGCACCACCGCCGTCGTGGCCGACGCCGACCTGTCCACCGCCTTCGAGGGCGACATGCTGAACGCCGGGAGCTCCACGCTCGCCGTGCAGCGGTTCCTCGCCCACAGCCTCGCCCTGAACCTGCAGAAGACCGATGAGCCGCGCAGCTTCGTCGTCGCCCCGCAGCGGACGCCCAGCGTCAGCCAGGTCCAGTCGATGGCCGAAGCCGTACGTGGCCTCCAGGCGGGCCGCTGGACCCAGCCCGCGGACCTCGAGGCAGCGGCCGCCGCCAAGCCCGATCCCGGAGCCACCACCCAGGTGCCGGGCGCCGGCCAGTACCCCGAGGACCTGCGCAAGCAGGAGCTGCCGGTGTCGGCGTTCGAGAAGATCCGCACCACGCAGAACACCCTCGACCACTTCAAGGTGATCCTCGCCGCGCCCGACCGCGTGGAGATCCCCTTCGGCAACACCACCAACCGGGAGATGTCCACCTCCTGGCGCGGGCGTCCCGAGGAGGCCCGCCTCTACCGGGACCAGGTGCAGGACTACCTGATCGGTCTGACCGAGAAGGTCAAGGTCGTCCCCAAGTCCGACGCCACCTTGTCCGGACACAGCGCCACCATCCCGGTCAGCGTCCAGAACAGCCTGGTCCAGGACGTCCACGACCTCGTCCTGCGGGTGAAGTCCGCCAACCCGACCCGCCTGATGTTCAGCCAGGACGAGCAGCAGGTCACCGTCCAGGGCGACCACACCCAGACGGTCAAGTTCACCGCCAACGCCACGGCGAGCGGCCCCGTCGAGGTCACGGCGCAGCTGTTCACCAAGGACGGCGTCCCCTACGGCAAGGAACGCAAGTTCACCGTCGAGGCCACCGAGATCACGCCCACCGTGATGCTCGTCATCGCCGGCGGTGTGCTCCTCCTGGTCCTGGCAGGCATCAAGATGTACGCCAGTCGCAAGCGCGTCGCAGCACGCGCGGCCGCCGAGGAGAGCACGCAGCCGAGTGACGAGTCCCCGGACACCGGAGCGCAAAGCGCCGAGGGGTCCGGCACGAGTGAGACAGTGGACCGTTGATTGACGCCGTGGCCGGTCGGCCTGGGGACGATGAGGTGGGGTTTCGATGAACGCGCCGTACGACGGTGACCGCGCGCAGGGCACTGGTGGGCCTGCGCCCTCCCAGGGCACTGCCCCGGGCACCCCGGTGCCCGGGCAGGTTCCCGCGCCTGCGCCCGCGCCGGAGCGTGACCCGTATGTCCAGGATGCCTACGACCACGACCCGTACCGGTCCCAGGACCTGTCGGCCCAGGACCCCGTCGCCGAGGTGCTCTACGACCGGGCCTCGCACCCGCCGCCGCCGCCCGGCACCTACCAGGAGCCCGGCCCGCTCTACGCCGCGCCCACCGCGCCCTCGTACTCCCCCGACCCGCGCGTCTGGGCCCAGACCCCGCCGCCCGAGCCGGACGGCCCCTCGCGCCACCTGCCGTACGGCGACCACGCCACCACCACCCAGTTCGTCGGCGTGGACTCCCTCGTCACCGGTGCCTCGGACGCGCAGCCCGAACCCGACGCCTTCGCGCACCTGTACCGGGACCAGGAGGCGGCGCCCCGCACCCCCGCCGAGGAGCCGCCCGTCGCCGCACCGGCGCCGAGCAAGCCCGCCGGACGGGCCTCGAGCCTGCTGAAGTCCAGCGCGCTGATGGCCGCGGGCACCATCGTCTCCCGCATCACCGGCTTCCTGCGGACCCTGGTCATCGCCGGTGCCATCGGTGTCGGCACCTTCAACGACACGTACCAGATCGCCAACACCCTGCCCACGATGATCTACGTGCTGGTCGGCGGCGGCGCCCTGAACGCCGTCTTCATCCCACAGCTGGTCCGGGCCATGAAGAACGACAGCGACGGCGGGCAGGCGTACGCCAACCGGCTGCTCACCCTCGTCGTGGTGCTGTTGGCGGGCATCACCACCATCTGCGTCCTGGCCGCACCGGTGTTCATCACGATGATGTCGCCGAAGATCGCCTCCGACCCCCAGCAGATGGACGTCGCGGTCGCCTTCGCCCGCTACTGCCTGCCCACCATGTTCTTCATGGGCGTCCACGTGGTCCTGGGTCAGATCCTCAACGCCCGCGGCCGCTTCGGCGCGATGATGTGGACCCCGGTCCTCAACAACATCGTGGTCATCGCCACGTTCGGCGCCTTCATCTGGGCCTTCGGCGGCTTCACCACCTCCGGCGTCAACGCCGCCACCGTCACCCCCGAGGGCGTGCGCCTGCTGGGCCTGGGCACCCTGCTCGGCCTCGCCGTCCAGGCCCTAGCGATGCTGCCGTACCTGCGCGACGCGGGCTTCAAGCCGCGCCTGCGCTTCGACTGGCGGGGCCACGGCCTCGGCAAGGCCGCCCGCCTGGCCAAGTGGACGTTCTTCTTCGTCCTCGCCAACCAGGCCGGCCTCGTGGTCGTCACCCAGCTCGCCACCTGGGCCGGATCCGTCGCCGAGAAGCAGGGCCACCCGGGCACCGGTTTCACCGGCTACCAATACGCTCTGCTGCTGTGGCAGATGCCGCAGGCGATCATCACCGTCTCCGTCATGACGGCCGTCCTGCCCCGCATCTCCCGCTCCGCGCACGACGGCGACGCCGCCGCGGTCCGCGACGACATCTCCTACGGGCTGCGCACCTCGGCCGTCGCGATCGTGCCCTGCGCCTTCGCGTTCCTCTCCCTCGGTGTCCCGATGGCCACCCTGCTGTACGCCGGCTCGGGTTCGGGCGCGCAGAACATCGGCTACATCCTGATGGCGTTCGGCCTCGGTCTGATCCCGTACTCCATCCAGTACGTGGTTCTGCGCGGCTTCTACGCCTACGAGGACACCCGTACGCCCTTCTACAACACCGTCATCGTCGCCGCCGTCAACGCGGCGGGCTCCGCGCTGTCGTTCTTCGTGCTCCCCGCCCGGTGGGCGGTGGTCGGCATGGCCGCCGCCTACGGGCTCGGCTACGCCGTCGGCGTCGGCGTCGCCTGGCGCCGCCTGCGCACCCGGCTCGGTGGCGACCTCGACGGGGCGCACGTCATGCGCACGTACGCCCGTCTCACCGGCGCCTGCGTCCCGGCCGCCGCCGTGGCCGGCGCGGCCGCTTTCGGGGTCACCCAGTGGCTGGGCAGCGGAGTCACCGGCTCCGCCACCGCCCTCCTCGCCGGCGGCATCGCCCTGGCCGCGGTGTTCCTCATCGCCGCCAAGCGGATGCGGATCGAAGAGCTCAACGCGATGGTCGGAATGGTCCGCGGACGTTTGGGGCGCTGATGCGCACAACCGTCGCCCCCTTTCGTGTGTCGTGCTTAGCGTCGGACTGTGGGCACAATTGGCATGGCTTCGCAGACTGGCTGACAGCGCGCAACGGATGGGGAGGCAGGAACGACGGTGGCGGAACGTAGCACGGCTGCCGTCGACGTGGCCGACAACAGCGGCAATGAGCCGCTGACCGCTCAGGCGGCACAGGCCACGTCCGACGGGGTGGACACCCAGAACGGACGAGCCGCGGACGGACCCATGCCCGACAAGGACGGCGAACGCACCAACGCGGCCCCTGCGGCCGCACCGGAACTGCACAGCGGACACAAGCTCGCCAGACGCTATCGGCTGGAAGAGTGCGTCACCCGTGTGGACGGATTCAGCAGTTGGCGCGCGATGGACGAGAAGCTGCGCCGTGCCGTGGGCGTGCACCTGATGCCCGCCGACCACGCGCGCGCTCGCTCCGTCCTGGCCGCCGCCCGGTCCTCCGCCCTGCTCGGCGACCCACGGTTCGTCCAGGTCCTGGACGCCGTGGAGGAGAACGACGTCGTCTACGTCGTCCACGAATGGCTGCCCGACGCCACCGAACTCACCGCGCTCCTCGCCGCGGGCCCGCTGGAGGCCCACGAGGCCTACCAGCTCGTCAGCCAGGTCTCCCAGGCCATGGCAGCCGCGCACCGTGAGGGTCTCGCCCATCTGCGGCTGACGCCCAGCGCGATACTGCGCACCTCCACGGGCCAGTACCGCATCCGCGGCCTCGCCGTGAACGCCGCCCTGCGCGGCATCACCAGCGAGACCCCGCAGCGGGCCGACACCGAGGCCATCGGCGCGCTCCTGTACGCCGCCCTCACCCAGCGCTGGCCGTACGAGAGCGACGCGTACGGCCTCACCGGCCTGCCCAAGGGCGTGGGCCTGATCGCCCCCGACCAGGTGCGCGCCGGTGTCCACCGGGGCCTGGGCGAACTCGCCATGCGCGCGCTCGCCAACGACGGGGCCACCGCCTCCCGCCAGGAACCCGCCTGCACCACCCCTGACGAGCTGGCCAAGGCCGTGGCCGCGATGCCCCGTATCCGGCCGCCTGAGCCCGCCTTCACCGCTCCGCCCGAGTACCAGCACACCACCTACCAGCAGGGCAGCTACGGCCGTCCGCCGACTCACCCCGGCGCGCCGGCCACTCGCACCATCGCCGTCCCGCCGAACCCGCTGCAGAGCCGCACCGGTCGCGTCCTGAAGTGGGGTGTGGCCGCCCTGCTCATCGCCGCTCTGGGCCTGGGCAGCTGGCAGCTCGCCGACACGCTCCTGGACCGGGTCAAGGGCGACAGCGGCGGCACCAACAACTCGGAGTCCACGAAGACGAAAGAGGACGAGAAGAAGCCTGCGGAGAGCAAGCAGCTGCGCATCGTCGACGCATCCGTCTTCGGCAAGGACCCGATCAAGAGCGAAGACGCCGGCAAGGCCATCGACAACAACCGCGACACCGCGTGGGTCACCAAGATCTTCTACGGCTACGAAGGAAAGTTCGGCAACCTGGACAGCTATGACGACGGCAGTGGCATCGTCGTCGACCTCGGCAGCGTCCAGGAGGTGACGGGCATCGACGTGGACATGCGCAGCGCGGGGCACAAGGTCGAGGTCCGCGCCGCTGCCCCCGAGGCCTCCTCACCGCGCGGCATCTCCGACTTCCCCCAGGACTTCGTGAAACTGGGCAACGCGGGGAAGAAACTGGAGGCCACGCTGGAGACTCCGGTCAAGACCCGCTTCGTGCTGGTGCACATCACCGCACTCCCCTCCGAAGGCGGTGGGGACGGCTTCCGCGGCGGCATCAACGAGATCAAGATTCTCGGCATCGGCGACCAGCCGACTCCCTGATCGGTACGTCCCGGGTCCGCTGCACCGTCGGCACAGCGGACCCTCGTATTCATCCCGCCTGCCCCGTACGCTCCCTCCGGGAAGGGAGGTGTGATGCGCGACGCAACGACTGGCGGAGACAGTGACCGGGACCTGCTCGCACTGCACGTCGCCGGGGATCCCGATGCCTTCGGTGAGATCGTGCGGCGCCACCGCGACCGGCTGTGGGCCGTGGCGTTGCGGACCCTCGGCGATCGGGAGGAGGCCGCGGACGCCGTACAGGACGCCCTGGTCTCCGCCTACCGGGCCGCCCACACCTTCCGCGGGGAATCCGCCGTCACCACCTGGCTGCACCGCATCACCGTCAATGCCTGCCTGGACCGCGCCCGCAAGGCCGCCTCACGGCGGACCGCGCCCCTCGACGACACGGACCGCCTGGAGCGCCTCCTGGAGCCCCATGAGTCCGCGGAGGCCCCTGCGGAGCGCCAGGACCTCCATCGCCAGCTCCTGGCCGCTCTGAGCACCCTCCCGGCCGATCAGCGAGCCGCGCTGGTCCTCGTCGACATGCAGGGGTACCCCGTCGCCGAGGCCGCCCGGATCCTCGACGTCCCCACCGGCACCGTGAAGAGCCGGTGCGCACGCGGCCGGGCGAAACTCGTGCCGCTCCTCACTCATCTGCGCACGAATGCCGGGGATAACACCGTCACCGAGCGGGGAAGGAACCGGACGCCGGGCCCACCCGTCCCACCAGCGGCAGAACCCAGGCATCCAGACCCAGACACTGTGAAGGGCGGAGGTGGACGACCGTGACCCCGCCCACTGGCAGGTCCGGCACGACCGGCGCGATCCGGCACCCGGACGTCTCAGAGATCTCCGACCTGACCGAAGGTCTCCTCTCCCCGTCCCGTACCGCCGAAATCCGACGCCATCTCGGCGACTGCGCCCTGTGCGCCGATGTCCGCGCCTCCCTGGAGGAGATCCGCTCCCTCCTCGGCACCCTTCCGGGCCCGGCCCGGATGCCCGCCGACATCGCCGGCCGCATCGACGCGGCCCTCGCCGCGGAGGCCCTTCTCGACGCCACCCGGCCGCGGGTCCCGGCCGTACCGGCCGACCGGCCCCACACCCCGGCCCGCGATGTTTCACGTGGAACATCGCCCGCCGGTCACCCGACCGGCCCAACCGGCCCCGGGCGACGCCGCGCGCGCCGGCGTATCGCCGTCCTCACCGGTCTGGCCGGAGCCGCCGCCTGCGCCCTGGGCATCTTCCTGTTCGGCGACTTCTCGGACGGACCCACCCACGGGACCGCCGCATCCGACTCCGCGGCGCGACCGTCCGCCGCCGGCGTCGCGGGCGAAGGCAACTACACCGCTCAGGGACTCCAGGACAGCGTCCGACAGCTCATCGCGGGCGGCCAGGGCGCCAAGAACGTGCCCGAGGAGCAGAACAACACCCTCGGACTGGAGAACACCGCCCCCGCCCCCGGGGACAAGCGGGCGGCGCCTTCCGTCCCCGCCTGTGTCCAACAGGCCACCGGCCGGCCCGACACCCCGATCGCCACCGAACGCGGCAGCTACCAGGGCACCCCCGTCTACCTCCTCGTCCTGCCGCACCCGGCCGACTCCGCCCGCGTGGACGCCTACCTCGTCGACACGGCGTGCGAGCAGACCGGTTCGGCAGATCCCGGAAAGGTCCTTCTGAAGAGCACCTATCCGCGGTAGCCGAGGCGTTGTGGGCCGTCGTGGAGCGGGTGGGGAATGCATGCGCCGTAGGATCCGTTGGGTGGGGTGAGAGTCCGCACCGGCCCCCGGTAGGCAGTACGCAGTCCGCAGAAACGAGGAAGAAACCCGTGAGCGACGTCCGAAACGTGATCATCATCGGCTCCGGGCCGGCCGGTTACACCGCCGCCCTGTACACCGCACGCGCTTCGCTCAAGCCGCTGGTCTTCGAAGGTGCCGTCACCGCGGGTGGCGCGCTGATGAACACCACCGAGGTGGAGAACTTCCCGGGCTTCCAGGACGGCATCATGGGCCCCGACCTCATGGACAACATGCGTGCCCAGGCCGAGCGCTTCGGCGCCGAGCTGATCTCGGACGACGTGGTGGCCGTGGACCTCAGCGGTGAGATCAAGACCGTCACCGACACCGCCGGCACCGTGCACCGCGCCAAGGCCGTCATCGTCACCACCGGTTCCCAGCACCGCAAGCTCGGCCTGCCCAACGAGGACGCCCTCTCCGGCCGCGGTGTCTCCTGGTGCGCCACCTGCGACGGGTTCTTCTTCAAGGACCACGACATCGCCGTCGTCGGCGGCGGCGACACCGCGATCGAGGAGGCCACCTTCCTCTCGCGCTTCGCCAAGTCCGTCACGATCGTCCACCGCCGTGACAGCCTGCGCGCCTCGAAGGCCATGCAGGACCGCGCCTTCGCCGACCCGAAGATCAAGTTCGCCTGGGACAGCGAGGTCGCCGAGATCCACGGCGACCAGAAGCTCTCCGGCCTCACCCTGCGCAACACCAAGACCGGTGAGACCTCCGAGCTGCCCGTGACCGGCCTCTTCATCGCTGTCGGCCACGACCCGCGCACCGAGCTCTTCAAGGGCCAGCTCGACCTCGACGAGGAGGGCTACCTCAAGGTCGAGGCCCCCTCCACCCGGACCAGCGCCACCGGCGTGTTCGGCGCCGGCGACGTCGTGGACCACACCTACCGTCAGGCCATCACCGCCGCGGGCACCGGATGTTCCGCCGCCCTCGACGCCGAGCGCTTCCTTGCCGCGCTCGCGGACGCCGAGAAGGTCCACGCAGCGGTCTGACCGGCCTGACCCCCGTACTGCCCCACCCCACACCCCGCAGGAAGAAGAAGGAGGCCGCTGTGGCCGGCACCCTCAAGAACGTGACCGACGATGACTTCGACGAGCAGGTCCTCAGGAGCGACAAGCCCGTGCTGGTGGACTTCTGGGCCGCCTGGTGCGGACCGTGCCGCCAGATCGCGCCGTCTCTCGAGGCGATCGCCGCCGAGCACCCCGAGATCGAGATCGTCAAGCTGAACATCGACGAGAACCCGGCCACGGCTGCCAAGTACGGCGTCATGTCCATCCCGACGCTGAACGTCTACCAGGGCGGCGAGGTCGCCAAGACCATCGTCGGCGCGAAGCCGAAGGCCGCCATCCTGCGCGACCTCTCCGAGTTCGTCGAGGTCAAGACCGCCTGACGCGATCGATGTTTCACGTGAAACGGGGCCACCCCTCCTGGGGCGGCCCCGTTCCGCGTCTCACACTCACAGCGGCCGCAGCGCCGGCTCCTTGCGCGCCGCGCCCAGCAGCCGGTCCAGTGCCAGTTCCACGTCTTCCTTCCAGGACAGCGTGGACCGCAGCTCCAGCCGCAACCGCGGATGCACCGGGTGCGGCCGTACCGTCTTGAAGCCCACCGCCAGGAGATGGTCCGCGGGCAGCAGGCACGCCGGACCCTCCCAGTGCGCGTCCCCGAAGGCCTCGATCGCCCGGAACCCCCGCCGCAGCAGGTCCTTGGCCACCGTCTGGACCATGACCCGCCCCAGCCCCTGCCCCTGGTACCCCGGCATGATCCACGCGGTGATCAGTTGCACGGCATCGGGCGACACCGGGCTGGTCGGAAAGGCAGTGGCCCGCGGCACGTACGCCGGCGGCGCGTAGAGGACGAAGCCCACCGGAATCTCGTCCACATAGACCACTCGGCCGCAGGATCCCCACTCCAGCAGGACGGCGGAGATCCACGCCTCCTTCTCCTGCGCTGGAGTACCCGCCTTCACCGCGGCCTCACCACTGACCGGGTCCAGCTCCCAGAACACGCAGGACCGGCAACGACGGGGCAGGTCCTGGAGGTTGTCCAGCGTGAGCGGTACCAGCCGACGACCCATGACCGCATCGTATCCACTGGTCGATCGTTCTTCGACAGCAAAGCGAAGGGGGGGGGGGGGGGGGGGGGGGGGGGGCGCCCGCCCCCCCCCCCCCCCCCCGCCCGGCGGCCCCCCCCCCCCCCCCCCCCCCCACCCCCCCCCCCCCCCCCCCCCCCCCCCCGGCACCCCGGGGGACTTGGTTACGCCCCCAGGGCGGGGGGGGGGGGCTGGGGGGGGTCCCCCCCCCCCCCCCCCCGCCCCTCGGCGGCCCGGGGATCACTCCCCGGCAAGACCCTGATCCAGCACCCGGCCCTCGCCCGGCGCCAGCGTCCCCAGAATCCGTTCCAGATCCTCCATCGAGGCGAACTCGACGGTGATCTTGCCCTTCTTCTGGCCCAGATCCACCTTCACCCGCGTCTCGAACCGGTCCGACAGCCGCGTCGCCAGCTCGCTGAGCGCCGGAGCCACCCGTGCACCCGCGCGCGGACCCTTCGGCTTCACCGCACTCGACGGCTCCGAGGCCATCAGCGTCACGATCTCCTCGACCGCACGCACCGACAGACCCTCGGCCACGATCCGGTGCGCCAGCTTGTCCTGCTCCTCGGAGTCCTCCACCGAGAGCAGCGCACGCGCGTGCCCGGCCGACAGCACACCCGCGGCCACCCGGCGCTGCACCGAAGGGGAGAGCTTGAGCAGCCGCAGCGTGTTCGACACCTGGGGACGCGAGCGTCCGATCCGGTCGGCCAGCTGGTCGTGGGTGCAGTTGAAGTCCTTGAGCAGCTGGTCGTAGGCCGCAGCCTCTTCCAGCGGGTTCAGCTGAGCCCGGTGGAGGTTCTCCAGCAGCGCGTCCAGCAGCAGCTTCTCGTCGTCCGTCGCCCGGATGATCGCCGGAATGGCCTCCAGCCCGGCCTCGCGGCAGGCACGCCAGCGCCGCTCACCCATGATCAGCTCATAGCGGCCGGGAGCCGACTGCCGCACCACCACCGGCTGGAGCAGGCCCACCTCCTGGATGGAGGTCACCAGCTCGGCGAGCGCGTCCTCGTCGAACACCTCGCGCGGCTGGCGCGGGTTCGGCGTGATCGCGTCCATCGGGAGCTCGGCGAACGTCGCCCCCGCCACCACATTGCTCTCGGTCTCGGTCTCGGCCTGGGGCTCCGGATCGGCCACCGGGACGACCGCGAGCGATGTTTCACGTGAAACATCGGCCTGTACGAGCGCAGCGAGCTTCGCCGCCGCGACTCCCCGCTCCGAAGCCAGCGTCGGCACCGCCGACGGGGACGCCGACCCGGCGCTGATCACCGGCGGCGTCTTCTCCTGCGGAGCCGCGGGAATCAGCGCACCGAGCCCCCGCCCCAGACCCCTACGTCGCTCACTCACTGGATCCCCTCCGCCACACTCTGCGTGCTGTTCGTGCCCGGGCCCAGATGGGCGTGCCGAGCGTCGTACTGAATGCCGACCCCCCGATACGCGATCTCTCGCGCTGCCTCCAGGTAGGAGAGGGAACCACTGGAACCCGGGTCGTACGTGAGCACCGTCTGCCCATAGCTCGGCGCCTCGGAAATGCGCACCGACCGGGGGATGCTCGTCCGCAGCACCTCCTTGCCGAAGTGGCTGCGCACCTCCTCCGCCACTTGCGAGGCCAGCCGTGTCCTGCCGTCGTACATCGTCAGCAGAATGGTGGACACATGGAGCGTCGGGTTGAGGTGGGCTCGGACCAGATCGACATTGCGCAGCAGCTGACCCAGGCCTTCCAGTGCGTAGTACTCGCACTGGATCGGGATCAGCACCTCCGCGCCGGCCACCAGTGCGTTCACCGTCAGCAGGCCGAGCGAGGGAGGGCAGTCGATCAGGATGTAGTCGAGGGGCTGGTCGTACGCCTGGATCGCCCGCTGGAGGCGGCTCTCCCGCGCCACGAGCGACACCAGCTCGATCTCCGCACCCGCCAGGTCGATCGTGGCCGGGGCACAGAACAGCCCCTCCACGTCCACCACCGGCTGGACGACCTCCAGCAGCGGCCGGCTGTCCACGAGCACGTCGTAGATGGACGGCACGTCGGCGTGGTGGTCGATACCCAGCGCCGTGGACGCATTGCCCTGCGGGTCGAGGTCGACCACCAGGACCCGTGCGCCGTGCAGCGCGAGTGAGGCCGCCAGGTTCACGGTCGTCGTGGTCTTGCCCACGCCGCCCTTCTGGTTGGCGACCACGATGACCCGGGTCTGATTCGGCCGGGGCAGCCTCTCACCGGCGCGCCCCAGCGCCTCGACCGCCTGCTGGGCGGCTCGGCCGATAGGGGTGTCGTTGTCTACAAGAGGCGGAGGCAATGTTTCACGTGAAACATCCCCACCCGCCGGTTCAGAGCGGGGACCGGGGACCGGGTCGGCCATGGGCCCCGCGAGGTTGGCGTCGGACCGCACGGTGTCACTCTCCTCGACATCAGGCTCGCGATGAACAGAGCCTCCCATGTCACCCGGGTCGCGAACCAGCGGGGCCCGTACTCCTGTGGATGAATCCACCGATGTGGACAACTCTGTCCCCCTTGCGTCCTTGCGCTGGCGGGGGGACGCAGCCGCACGACCGCGGCTGATGATTCCGTGCAGCAGAGAGCGACGTTTCACGTGAAACACGATGCCCGGAGGGAGTCCCCCGGCCGCTACGACACTCCGAAATCCATACCTATAGGGCCCAACACGGATGAAATCTCCCGTGCGGGCCCCGGCCGTCAGCGAATCAGCGGAGAATCACCGGCGTCGGCGGGTGCGTCCCACCCGGGCCGCCTTAGCCCGCTTGGCCGCGAACCTCACCCCTCCAGGGCTCTCTCCGACCTCGACCCGCACCACCGTCGACAGAGGGTCCACCAGACCCTCGCCCACGTGCAGCACTGAGGTCTTCACCACACCCAGCTTCGCCAGCGCCGTCTTCGCCGACACCAGTTCCTCGTCCGCGGTGTCGCCCTTCAGCGCCAGCATCTCGCCGTACGGCCGCAGCAGGGGCACACCCCATCCGGCCAGCCGGTCCAGCGGAGCCACCGCCCGCGCCGTCACCACGTGCACCGGCTGCAGCTTGCCCAGGACCTCCTCGGCCCGCCCCCGCACCACCGTGACGTGGTCCAGGCCCAGCAGCTCCACGGCCTCCTGGAGGAAGGTCGTACGCCGCAGCAGCGGTTCGAGCAGCGTGATCTTGAGATCCCGTCGCACCAGAGCGAGCGGGATACCGGGCAGACCCGCGCCCGAGCCCACGTCGCACACGGTGACGCCCTGGGGCACCACCTCCGACAGCACAGCGCAGTTCAGCAGGTGCCGCTCCCACAGGCGCGGCACCTCACGCGGCCCGATCAGGCCCCGCTTGACTCCTGCGTCCGCCAGCAGCTCCGCGTACCGCACAGCTTCCGGGAAAAACTCACCGAACACCGCGCGCGCCTCTTCAGGCGCCGGGGGAAGCTCAGCTGCCTCCGTCACGGGGACCGTCCTTCCGTACCGCATGGTTCTGAAAAAACCACGTCTTCAAGATGAGGCGTCGTTCACCTGTCAGGCCAGGCTGACAAACATCGGCCCCGCCTGCGACACAGACGGGGCCGAACAACTCGCGCCGACGATCAGGCCGGGAGCACAACGACGAAGCGCTGCGGCTCCTCGCCCTCGGACTCGCTCCGCAGACCGGCGGCCGCCACGGCGTCGTGGACGACCTTCCGCTCGAACGGGGTCATCGGAGCCAGCTTCAGCGGCTCGCCGGACGCCTTCACGTCCGCCGCGGCCTGGGCGCCCAGCGCCGCCAGCTCCTCGCGCTTCTTCGCGCGGAACCCGGCGATGTCCAGCATCAGCCGGCTGCGGTCCCCGGTCTCCCGGTGCACGGCGAGGCGGGTCAGCTCCTGCAGAGCCTCCAGAACCTCACCGTCGCGGCCCACGAGCTTCTGCAGATCACGGCTGGCCGAGTCACTGACGATCGACACCGCGGCCCGGTCGGCCTCGACGTCCATGTCGATGTCGCCGTCCAGGTCGGCGATGTCCAGCAGACCCTCGAGGTAGTCGGCCGCGATCTCACCCTCCTGCTCGAGGCGGGTCAGGGTGTCGCCACTCTCAGCGGCGGCGGTGGTGGTGCCTTCCGTCACGGGAGGGACTCCTTCTTACTTCTTGGGAGCGGGCTTGCTGGGGGTCTGACGCTGCGACTTCGACTGGCGCTTCGGCTGCTGCCGCTTCGCGGCACCGCCGCTCGCCGCATCCGAGTCTGCCGTGGCCTCGACACTCTTGATCACGGAGCCGTCGGGCTGCGCGGCCATGCCCTGCTTGGTGAGGGCGGCGATGAACTTGCGCTCGTTGTCGTTGCGGTCCGGGCCCTTGGCGACGATCGCCGCGACGACCCGCTTCCTGCCCCGGCCCTTGAGCTCACCGTGCGAGCTGATCTGCTTCAGCAGGCGGGTCAGGTACTGGTCCTGCGCCTTGCTGCCCGGCGTCGGGTTCTGGTTGATCACGTACATCTGCTGACCCATGGTCCACACGTTCGTGGTCAGCCAGTAGACGAGAACACCGACGGGGAAGTTGATACCCATGACCGCGAAGATCACCGGGAAGATGTACATCAGCATCTTCTGCTGCTGCATGAACGGCGTCTTGACCGAGAGGTCGACGTTCTTCTGCATCAGCTGACGCTGGGTGTAGAACTGCGACAGCGACATCATGATGATCATGACGGCGGTCACGATCCGGACGTCCGTCAGGGTGGCGCCGAGGGCGGCGACCTTCTCCGGGCTGTCCATGAACTTCGCGGCGATCGGCGCACCGAAGATCTTGGCCGCACGCGCGCTGTCGACCAGCTGCTGGTCCATCGCGCCGACGGGCTTGCCATCGGCGATGTTCGACAGCACGTGGTACAGCGCGAAGAAGAACGGGGACTGCGCCAGGATGGGCAGGCACGAGGAGAGCGGGTTGGTACCCGTCTCCTTGTACAGCTTCATCATCTCTTCGGACTGACGCTGCTTGTCGTTCTTGTAGCGCTCCTGGATCGCCTTCATCTTCGGCTGGAGCGCCTGCATACCCCGCGTCGCCTTGATCTGCTTCACGAAGAGCGGGATCAGGCAGATACGGATCAAGATCACTAGGGACACGATGGACAGGCCCCAGGCCCACCCACTCGACTCACCGAAGATCGCCCCGTACATCGAGTGGAACTGGACGATGATCCACGAGACGGGGTAAGTGATAAAGCTGAACAGACTGGCAATCGTGTCCACTAATCAGGCTCCTTGAGCATTGCGAGATCTACGCAACGCACTGCGCAGCTGCTCGTGCCAACGCGGGCGTTTACGGGGTGGGACATGGTCCACGCCACCCGGGGACCACGGATTGCACCGCAGGATCCGCCAGGCGGTCAGGGCCGTCCCCTTGACCGCACCATGCCGGTCGATGGCCGTGTACCCGTAGTGCGAACACGACGGGTAGTAGCGGCACACCGGCCCGAGCAGCGGACTGATCGTCCACTGGTACAGCTTGATCAAAGCGAGCAGCGGGTACTTCATCGAGCCACGCCTCCCAGGAGCCGCACCAGAGCGGCATCCAGGTCCCGGGCCAGCTCGTCGGGGCCGGCATCACCCGCTCCGGGCAACGCGCGTACCACCACCAGGCTACCGGCGGGCAGCTCGGGCAGCCGCTCGCGGACCAGATGGCGCAGACGGCGCTTGACCCGGTTACGTATGACGGCGTTGCCGACAGCCTTGCTGACGACGAAACCCGCACGCGCCGAGGGATCGATCTCCCCCGACTCGTGCGGGTCCGTTGCACCGCTTGTACGTAGATGGACGACGAGGAGCGGGCGACCAGCCCGACGACCTCGGCGTACCGCGCTCGCGAAGTCCTCGCGCCGCCTCAGCCGATTCTCGGGAGACAGCACGACGTCACGACCTGCTGTGGTTACGCGGAAAGGGCGGCGCGGCCCTTGCCACGACGGTTCGCGAGGATCGCGCGACCGGCACGGGTACGCATCCGCAGGCGGAAGCCGTGGGTCTTGGCACGACGGCGGTTGTTCGGCTGGAAGGTGCGCTTGCTCACTCGGGGGCTCCAGAGAATGAATCGTTGTGGCGGGACATCGCCTGGCTGTCACCGTGCGCCCACGAGGAAACTCGCGTGTTCGCCCGAGTGGCACCGCTAAATGATCACTATCAGTGACCTTCGCCCATCGGTAGGCAGGCGGCAGCAGCCATCGACAACTCGACCTCGTTACGGTACGCGCGGCTACGCCATCCGGTCAAACCGAGCCGACGTGGCCCCACACTGTGCACAGGCTGTGGACAACGACTTGAACCGTACCCGCTGGCCTGACTACCGTTGCCTGACCCCGGATTTTTTGTCCCGACCGTCCCAAAGAACCACACATTCGTGGGACCCCTGTGAGAGAGCGTGCTCTGTGGCTGACGTACCTGCCGATCTTGCCGCAGTGTGGCCAAGGGTGCTCGAAAAGCTCCTCGGGGAGGGACAGCCGGGGATCGAGCCCAAGGACAAGCAGTGGGTCGAGCGATGCCAGCCCCTGGCACTCGTCGCCGACACCGCACTGCTGGCCGTCCCCAACGAATGGGGCAAGCGCGTCCTCGAAGGCCGCCTCGCCCCGCTGATCAGTGACGCCCTCAGCCGTGAGTGCGGCCGCCCCATCCGGATCGCCATCACCGTGGACGACTCCGCCGGCGAGCCCGCGCCCCCCGCCCCGCCCGTCCAGCAGGGCGGGTACGAGCCGTACGGCGGCCAGCGCCCCGGCGGTGGCCCCGGCGGCCCCGGCGACGACCAGTTGCCCACCGCCCGCCCGGCCTACCCGGACTACCAGCAGCAGCGCCCCGAGCCCGGCGCCTGGCCCCGCGGCGGCCAGCAGGACGACTACGGCTGGCAGCAGCCGCGCCTCGGCGGTTTCCCCGAGCGCGACCCGTACGCCTCCCCGCAGCCGGGCTACCTCCAGCAGCCCGAGCCCTCCGGCTACGACCAGGGCTCCTACGAGCAGCAGAAGTACGAGCAGTCCCCGTACGAGTCCCAGCAGCAGCACCAGTCCCATCAATACGAGCCCCAGCAGTACGAGCAGCCGGCGCCGCGCCAGGCCCCCGGCCGGCCCGCGGCGCCGCCGTCCCCGTCCGGCGGCTCCACCTCGGGCCCGCTGGAGCCGACCGCGCGGCTGAACCCCAAGTACCTCTTCGACACCTTCGTCATCGGCGCCTCCAACCGCTTCGCGCACGCCGCCGCGGTGGCCGTCGCCGAGGCGCCCGCGAAGGCCTACAACCCCCTCTTCGTCTACGGGGAGTCGGGCCTCGGCAAGACGCACCTGCTGCACGCCATCGGGCACTACGCGCGGAGCCTCTACCCCGGCACCCGGGTGCGGTACGTGAGCTCCGAGGAGTTCACCAACGAGTTCATCAACTCCATCCGCGACGGCAAGGGCGACGCGTTCCGCAAGCGCTACCGCGAGATGGACATCCTGCTCGTCGACGACATCCAGTTCCTCGCGAGCAAGGAGTCGACGCAGGAGGAGTTCTTCCACACCTTCAACACGCTCCACAACGCCAACAAGCAGATCGTGCTCTCCTCCGACCGGCCGCCCAAGCAGCTGGTCACCCTGGAGGACCGGCTCCGCAACCGCTTCGAGTGGGGCCTGATCACCGACGTCCAGCCGCCCGAGCTGGAGACCCGTATCGCGATCCTGCGCAAGAAGGCCGTCCAGGAGCAGCTCAACGCCCCGCCGGAGGTACTGGAGTTCATCGCCTCCCGCATCTCGCGCAACATCCGCGAGCTGGAGGGGGCGCTGATCCGGGTCACGGCCTTCGCGAGCCTCAACCGGCAGCCGGTCGACCTGGGCCTCACCGAGGACGTCCTGAAGAACCTGATCCCGGGCGGCGAGGACAGCGCGCCGGAGATCACCGCCTCCGACATCATGGCGGCCACCGCCGACTACTTCGGCCTGACCGTGGACGACCTGTGCGGCTCCTCGCGCAGCCGGGTCCTGGTCACCGCCCGGCAGATCGCCATGTACCTGTGCCGGGAGCTCACCGACCTCTCACTGCCCAAGATCGGGGCGCAGTTCGGCGGCCGCGACCACACGACCGTCATGCACGCGGACCGCAAGATCCGCGCTCTGATGGCCGAGCGACGCTCCATCTACAACCAGGTCACCGAGCTCACCAACCGCATCAAGAACGCCTGAGCGCGGCCCCCCGACACCCGGTTCGGGGCCGTTTCAGGGCCTCTTCAAACGCATCCAGAGGGCGCTCCCGGTCCACAACGGGGGCGCCCTTCTTCGTTCGCGCGCCCCTGACCTGTTCGAATACGCCCCCGAGGGAGCAACTCATCCACAGATTGGGAGACTTTCTTCCGTCCACACCCTGGGGACGGGCCGCGCCGCCCACAATCTGTCCACAGGCGTACCGGGTGAGGCTCCATCAGGGCTGGTCAGGCCCCTGTGGAATTGTGCACAAACGTCATCCACAGGCTGTGGACAAATATTTCGTCCACAGCCCTGTCCACGGCGTTGTCCACCGTCGGCCCACAGGTTTCCACGTCCTGTGCACAGGATGCGCGGGCTTCTCCACACCCTTGTCCACTGTTCGGCAACACACCACCCCCTTCTCACCGCCCGGAGTGAAAGCGGTCACACGGATGTAGACGTTTGGGTTGTGGAGTACCGGGGGAAAGCTGGGGACACACCTGTGGAGTAATCGGGGTCCCCTGGGGACAGCCTGTGCAGAACTTTTCGTTCTCCACAGAGACACGGGGTTGTCCACCGGTGTCACCCACAGGGTCGGTGGATAAAAAACCGGGGTTGACCTGCGAGAACGAGCTTATCCACCGTTTCCACAGGCCCTACTACTACCCCCATAGAGAGTTAGGCCGGTTTCGGTTTTCAAGCAGGTCCTGTGCACAACTCGTCGATCGACCGCCCCGGCCCCTCGCTCCCGACTTGACCGCCAGCCGCACCGAGTGTCGGCGCCGTACGTCAGACTGGTCCCCGGCATCGGTCGAGGCATCGACGAGCCGACGACGAAGGCCGGCAGACGAGCGAGCAACAGCAGGAGGCGGTTCCGGTGAAGATCCGGGTGGAGCGCGACGTACTCGCGGAGGCGGTGGCTTGGGCCGCCCGTAGCCTCCCGGCCCGGCCGCCGGTGCCCGTTCTCGCGGGCCTGCTGCTGAAGGCCGAGGAAGGCACCCTGAGCCTCTCCGGCTTCGACTACGAGGTCTCGGCCCGGGTCTCCGTCGAGGCGGACGTCGAGGAGGACGGCACCGTCCTGGTCTCCGGCCGGCTGCTCGCCGACATCTGCCGCGCCCTCCCCAACCGCCCGGTGGAGATTTCCACAGACGGTGTACGGGCGACCGTGGTCTGCGGCTCCTCGCGATTCACACTCCACACCCTGCCTGTGGAGGAGTACCCGGCACTGCCGCAGATGCCGACCGCGACCGGCACCGTGGCCGGCGAGGTCTTCGCCTCCGCCGCCAAGCAGGTGGCCACCGCCGCCGGCCGTGACGACACGCTGCCGGTGCTGACCGGTGTCCGCATCGAGATCGAGGGCGACCGCGTCACCCTGGCCTCCACCGACCGCTACCGCTTCGCGGTCCGCGAGTTCCTGTGGAAGCCCGAGAACCCGGACGCGTCGGCCGTGGCCCTGGTGCCCGCCAAGACGCTCCAGGAGATCGCCAACTCGCTGACCAGCGGTGACACCGTCACCCTGGCGCTGTCCGGCTCCGGTGCGGGCGAGGGCCTGATCGGTTTCGAGGGCGCCGGCCGCCGCACCACCACCCGGCTGCTCGAAGGCGACCTGCCCAAGTACCGGACGCTGTTCCCGACGGAGTTCAACTCGATCGCCGTGATCGAGACCGCGCCCTTCGTCGAGGCCGTCAAGCGCGTGGCCCTGGTGGCCGAGCGCAACACCCCGGTCCGCCTCAGCTTCGAGAAGGGCGTGCTGATCCTGGAGGCCGGCTCCTCCGACGACGCACAGGCTGTGGAAAGGGTCGACGCCCAGCTGGACGGCGACGACATCTCGATCGCCTTCAACCCCACCTTCCTGCTGGACGGCCTGAGCGCGATCGCCTCCCCGGTGGCCCAGCTCAGCTTCACCACGTCGACCAAGCCCGCGCTGCTCAGCGGCCGCCCGGCGATCGACGCGGAGGCCGACGAGGCCTACAAGTACCTGATCATGCCGGTGCGCCTGTCCGGCTGACGTTCCACCTGTGGACGCCGGGCCCGGTCTCGCACGCAGCGGGACCGGGCCCGGCGTCGTCCACAGGCTGGGGAGGGCGCCGGAGACCGGGAATCCCGTGAACCCCGACCGGCCGCCATGGAGCGCCCGCACGGCCCGCCGCCACGGCCCGGCGTAGGCTCGGATCCGGTGGGCGACCCCCTGCGCGTCCGGCGAGGACACGGCCGGGGAAGCCCCGGCAAAGACGGCCACAACGCTTAAGGAACCACCTGATGGAGCTTGGTCTCGTCGGTCTCGGCAAGATGGGCGGCAACATGCGCGAGCGCATCCGCCGCGCAGGCCACACCGTCATCGGATACGACCGCAACCCGGACCTCGCGGATGTCCACAGCCTGCAGGAGCTTGTGGACAGCCTGCAGGCCCCCCGTGTCGTGTGGGTCATGGTCCCGGCCGGTGCGGCCACCCAGTCCACGGTCGACGAGCTCGCCGAGCTGCTGTCGCCCGGTGACGTCGTCGTCGACGGCGGGAACTCCCGCTGGACCGACGACGAGAAGCACGCCGAGGAGCTGAAGGCCAAGGGCATCGGCTTCGTCGACTGCGGTGTCTCCGGCGGCGTGTGGGGCCTGGAGAACGGCTACGCGCTCATGTACGGAGGCGCCGCCGAGGACGTGGCCCGCGTACAGCCGGTCTTCGACGCCCTCAAGCCCGAGGGCGAGTTCGGCGCCGTGCACGCGGGCAAGGTCGGCGCGGGCCACTTCGCGAAGATGGTCCACAACGGCATCGAGTACGCCATGATGCAGGCCTACGCCGAGGGCTGGGAGCTCCTGGAGAAGGTGGAGTCGGTCACCGACGTCCGCGAGGTCTTCCGCTCCTGGCAGGAAGGCACCGTCATCCGCTCCTGGCTGCTGGACCTGGCCGTGAACGCCCTCGACGAGGACGAGCACCTGGAGCAGCTGCGCGGCTTCGCCCAGGACTCCGGCGAGGGACGCTGGACGGTGGAGGCGGCGATCGACAACGCCGTACCGCTGCCCGCGATCACCGCGTCGCTCTTCGCGCGCTTCGCCTCGCGGCAGGACGACTCCCCGCAGATGAAGATGATCGCCGCGCTGCGCAACCAGTTCGGCGGCCACGCGGTCGAGAAGAAGTAGCACTTCGCAGCACAGGGCCGCAGCGGTACAGCAGTACAGCGGCACAGCACCACAGCGAGCAGTTGGAAGCCGGGGGAGGTCGGCGCCGTATGCACGTTTCGCATCTCTCATTGGCCGACTTCCGCTCGTACGCCCGGGCCGAGGTACCCCTCGACCCGGGCGTCACCGCTTTCGTGGGCCCCAACGGCCAGGGGAAGACCAACCTCGTCGAGGCGATCGGCTACCTCGCGACCCTCGGCAGCCACCGGGTCTCCTCGGACGCCCCGCTCGTGCGGATGGGCGCGGACCGGGCGATCATCCGCGCGGCCGTCACCCAGGGCGAGCGCCGGCAGCTGGTGGAGCTGGAGCTCAATCCCGGCCGGGCGAACCGGGCCCGGATCAACCGTTCCTCGCAGGTCAGGCCGCGGGACGTGCTGGGGATCATACGGACGGTGCTGTTCGCGCCGGAGGACCTGGCCCTGGTCAAGGGCGACCCGGGCGAGCGGCGGCGGTTCCTGGACGAGCTGGTCACGGCGCGCTCGCCGCGGATGGCCGCGGTCCGCTCCGACTACGAGCGGGTGCTCAAGCAGCGCAACACCCTGCTGAAGTCGGCTGCGATGGCCCGCCGGCACGGCGGCCGCTCCCTGGACCTCTCCACCCTCGACGTGTGGGACCAGCACCTCGCGCGCGTGGGCGCGGAGCTGCTCGCGCAGCGGCTGGATCTGATCGCGACCCTGCTGCCACTTGCGGACAAGGCCTACGAGCAGCTCGCGCCCGGCGGCGGCCCGCTGGGGCTGGCGTACAAGTCCTCGGCCGGCGAGCCGGTGGACAGCGGCGCGGCGCGCACCCGCGAGGCCCTCTACGAGGTGCTGCTGGCCGCGCTGGCCGAGGTGCGCAAGCAGGAGATCGAGCGTGGTGTGACCCTGGTGGGCCCGCACCGCGACGACGTGGTGCTGCGGCTCGGCGAGCTGCCCGCGAAGGGGTACGCGAGCCACGGGGAGTCGTGGTCGTACGCACTGGCACTGCGGCTGGCCTCCTACGAGCTGCTGCGCTCGGAGGGCAGCGAGCCGGTGCTGATCCTGGACGACGTGTTCGCCGAGCTGGACACGCGGCGCCGGGAGCGGCTGGCGGAGCTGGTGGCCCCGGGCGAGCAGGTACTGGTGACGGCGGCGGTCGACGACGACGTCCCGGGGGTGCTGGTCGGAACGCGGTTCGGGGTGTCCGGCGGTGAGGTGACCCGGCTGTGAACGAGCACGCCAAGGACCCGCAGGAGGGTCGCAGGACCCCGGAGGCCTCCGGGGTGGACCTCGCGCGCCAGGCCCTCGCGGCGGCGCGGGAGCAGGCGCGGGCCCGGGGCAACGCGGCCGGCGGGAAGAAGCGCCAGCAGCAGCCGGGGCTGCGCTCGGGAGCCCGCGCGGACGGCCGGGACCCGATGCCGCTCATGGCGGCGCTGGACCGGCTGCGCACCGAACGCGGCTGGGAGATGCCGATGGCGGTGGCGGGCGTGATGGAGCGCTGGCCGGAGATCGTCGGCCCGGAGATCGCGGCCCACTGTGAACCGGAACGCTACGAGGACCGTGAACTTGTCGTGCGGTGCGATTCCTCGGCATGGGCGGCGCAGCTGAAGCTGCTGGCTCCGCAGCTGGTCGCGCGGCTGAACGCGGACCTGGGGCAGGGCACCGTACGCCTGATCAAGGTGCAGGGGCCCGGCGGACGGCCGAAGGGCTACGGGCCGTGGCGGGCGCCGGGCAGCAAGGGTCCCGGGGACACCTACGGCTGACCGGTCCCCTGTGGGGTCGCGTGCGGGCAAACGCAGCCCGCCGCGCGGGACCCCGGGGCGCTGTCCCGGACCCCGCGCCTCACACGCCGGCGGGGCTGAAGCGGCGCGGCCTGAGGAGCCGGCGGGGCTGGGTTGTGCCGGCGAGGTCGGAGGGGCCCGAGGGGCTGGAGATCGGCAGATTCGGGTGGCGTCCCTCACGGTAGTCGGAGGTTGACAGCCCGAAGGGCTGGATGCCCGTGTGAGCCTCTTTGAGCCCCTTCCCGGATGTGGGGGAGTCGGAGAGAGGAGGTTCAGGGCGGCACATGCGGACTCAGGTACCGGCAAACCCCCATTCATGTCGGTGGTACCGGTAGACTGAAGCAAATCCCGCCCGCTTGCGGGATCCCGCTGACAAACGCTGACAACGCAGATCGACGCAGCCGCTCCTGCTTGCATGCCTGCTGGCCCGGAGTTCGGCCTGTGCTGTGCCAGAAAGGGCGCTTCGTGGCCGATTCCGGCAACCCCAACGACAAGAACGAGTCCACCGCCGACGGCGAGGCCGCCGAGGCAGGTGGGTCTTCGTATACCGGCAGCAACATTCAGGTCCTGGAGGGCCTGGACGCGGTCCGCAAGCGGCCCGGCATGTACATCGGCTCGACCGGCGAGCGCGGTCTGCACCACCTCGTCTACGAGGTCGTGGACAACTCGGTCGACGAGGCCCTGGCCGGGCACGCGGACACCATCGACGTGACGATCCTGGCCGACGGGGGGGTCAAGGTCGTCGACAACGGCCGAGGCATCCCGGTCGACATCGTGCCGTCCGAGGGCAAGCCGGCCGTCGAGGTCGTCCTGACCGTCCTGCACGCCGGCGGCAAGTTCGGAGGCGGCGGTTACGCCGTCTCCGGCGGTCTGCACGGCGTCGGCGTCTCCGTCGTCAACGCGCTGTCCACGCGCGTTGCGGTCGAGGTGCGGCGTGACGGCTACCGCTGGACGCAGGACTACAAGCTCGGTGCCCCGACCGCCGCCCTGGCGAAGAACGAGGAGACCGCCGAGACGGGCACCTCGGTCACCTTCTGGGCCGACGGCGACATCTTCGAGACGACCGAGTACTCCTTCGAGACGCTCTCGCGGCGCTTCCAGGAGATGGCCTTCCTCAACAAGGGCCTGACCCTGTCGCTGACCGACGAGCGCGAGTCGGCGAAGGCCACCGCGGGCGCCGACGACCCGGACGCGGACGCGGCCGAGCCCCAGGCGCGCACGGTGAAGTACTACTACGAGGGCGGCATCGTCGACTTCGTGAAGTACCTCAACTCGCGCAAGGGTGAGCTCATCCACCCGACCGTCATCGACATCGAGGCCGAGGACAAGGAGCGCATGCTCTCGGTGGAGATCGCGATGCAGTGGAACTCGCAGTACACGGAGGGGGTCTACTCCTTCGCGAACACGATCCACACGCACGAGGGCGGTACGCACGAGGAGGGCTTCCGTGCGGCCCTGACGGGTCTGGTGAACCGTTACGCTCGCGACAAGAAGCTGCTGCGGGAGAAGGACGACAACCTCGCGGGCGAGGACATCCGCGAGGGTCTGACGGCGATCATCTCGGTCAAGCTGGGCGA
>NZ_JBIAVJ010000020.1:0-189452 GCF_042894025.1 Streptomyces sp. NPDC001549 | reverse complement strand
CGGAGAGCCTGACGGCTCTAATGTTGGGCCTGACGGCCCAACTCGGGCCTGACGGCCCGAAAGGTGACGGATCGTCATGCCTGACGGCATGACTGTGGGTTGGGATGGGTGATGACTCCTGGCCTGACGGCCAGGGTGTTGGTGATTGCTAGCCCAGTTGGCCCTGACGGGCCACCATGCAAGTTGGTGTGAAGCGGGCCTGACGGCCCGTGGGGAGGAGTGCGTCATGCCTGGCGGCATGACGGGTGAGATGGGATACAAGTGATTCCTCCCGGCCTGACGGCCGGGGTTGCCGACCCTGCCGAGCTCGTGTCGATGTCAGATTCTTTAGTTACATGGATATTTGAGTTGGTGTCGTCTCTCCTCTGCCGAGTAGAGACAGGTCGGTCGGCGTGCCGGTGATCGTTTTCCTGTCAAAGGGACATCCTCAGATGTCGGCGGGGCCTACGGCCCTCCTCTCTCACCCCAGATGGATCACGTCAGCGAACAACCCTGCCGTCTCCTGATCGGTTCTTCTGGTGTCCGAGCCTCCCGCCCAGAGCTGTGGAGCAAGTGGGCCGCCGACGCGGCCCAAATACGTGACAGATGCACCTGATGCACAGCGATGGTGTGTCTTCTTGGGGAGTGACGTCGCATCTGTGACAGCTGACGCTCGCATCTCGATAGTGCGGCTGGTCCAGTGGTGGGACGGTGAAGGCTTCTGAGCCGGTCAACCACACTCGCGCGAGCCAAGAAGGCGACGTCGTTAGCCCGTGCCGAGCGGGTACATCTCTCGCCCGCTCCGCATACGATCTGTTGATCATCGCTGATGGCTGGTAGGGGGACGGAGGCGCCGATGCATGTATCCGAGGTGTTGGTGCAGAGATTCCGGTCCTGCGAGCGCGCTCTGATACCGCTGCGCCCGGAAGTGACCGTACTCGTCGGGGAGAACAACTCTGGCAAGTCAACAGTCATCGACGGGATACGTCTGCTCACGGATCCCTTGGACGGCCGGCGTTCCCGGTACTTCGAGGAAGCCGATGTCCTCATGCCCACCGCTGCGCTAGGCGGCCCCTGCCTGCAGTTGGAGCTTTCCGAAGTCGGCCCCGAGCAGAGCGGTGCCTATCTGGAAGCCATGGCTCATGACAATGCTTCCGGTCGCACCGCACGCTGGCAGGTCTCCTGGACGCCACCACAGGCGAACGGACGTCGCGGGAGCACCGCGTGGGCGCAGGGTGCCGGCCATCCGGTCACGGGCGAGCCTGCTTCGCGGGGCGGTGTACGGCACGTCTACCTGCCCGCGCTGCGAGATGCAGAGCGAGAGTTGGCCTCGGCCGGCGGTGACCGGGTGCGGATGATCCTGCGCGGTCTGTTGGGCGACGACGCGCAGATCGACGCCTTTGTGGAACGCATCGGTACAGAGCTGAAGAAGGTGGCCGCGGACCCTGGCGTAACCGCAGTCAGCGGAAAGATCAACGAACCTCTGAGGGATCTCACAGCTGGCGCTCATCCGCAGAAGAGTGAACTGGCCCTTGCTGATCCCACGTTCGCTTCGATCGCCCGGTCGCTGCGCATGCTGCTGGGCGATACCGCGGCCAAGCCCTTCCCCCTGTCCGCGTCGGGACTGGGCTACGCCAATACCCTGTTCATTGCCACCGTGATGGCCGAACTGGACGCGGCAGCGGAAGCCGACCTCACCGTGCTGCTGGTGGAGGAGCCCGAAGCCCACCTGCATCCTCAGCTGCAGACGCTGCTACTGCGCTACCTGCAACGGCGTGCGCGCGCCTCACGCCGCAAGCCGCCGGGCAATCCGGCCGAGCCAGCCGGGCATCTGCAGGTGGTGGTGACCACCCACTCCCCCATCCTGTCCTCCGCTGCCAGCGTCGAGGACTTGGTGGTCATGGCCCGCTGTCCGGCTACCCTGTCCGACGGCTGGCAGGCCCGGCCTCTGCCGATACCCCGCCTGCAGCTGAGCAACGATCGGGTGCGGCATCTGGACCGCTACCTGGACGCCACCAAGAGCGCTCTGCTGTTCTCCCCACGGGCGATCCTGGTGGAGGGCATCTCCGAGCTTCTGCTGCTGCCTGCCTTGGCCGAACGGGTCCTCGCCGCCGACGAAGCTGCCGATGCGGAGGCCACCCGGGCAGCGTTCGAGGCACTGGAGCGCTTCTTCGGTACCACTCGGGTGATCGTGGACGGAGTCGGCTTCGAGGTCTACCTGCGGGTTCTGCTGGGCCCCGTCGATGGCATGTGTCTGGGCCAGCGGGTGGCGCTGATCACCGACACAGACGTAGCACCTGAGGCGCCCGAGCCGGCCCGGCTGCGTTCGCTGCGGGAACTGCCCCGCCGCTGGGGATCTCCCGGGGCACTGCACCTCGCCGCCGCGCCCCGGACCCTGGAGCCGGCCCTGTGGTCGGCCGGCAACGTCGAGGCTCTTCGCACGGCGTTCCTGCGCTGCGCACCGCGCTCGCAGGAACGCTGGGAGCAGGTTCTGCAGGCGGCCGATCCGGCCATGGCGTTCGGGGAACTGTTCGTCACCAAGGCCAACCGGACTCTCGCCGGCACGGACGGCGAACTCGCCAAAGGGACCAAAGTCTCCAAAGGGCGGTTCGCTCAGGAACTCGCCGATGTCCTCGCTGATCCGGCAGTGCCCTTCACGGTGCCGGACTACCTCGCGGACGCCATCGTCTTCATCACGGCCCTGGACTCCGCCAAGACGGTGACCGCGTCGTGACTGTTTCCTCGGAGCCGGCCGACCTGCGGGCCGGTGCAGAGGCCCAGCAGCAGGCTGCCATCGACGCCCCGGCGCCTGCCTACGTGCCCGCCTGTCCGGGCGCGGGCAAGACTCATGTGATCACTGCCCGGCATCTGCAGGCGCCAGCGCAGCTGCTGCGGCAGGGACGGGCATTGATCTCGTTCACGCGGGTGGCTCGGGACCAGATGGCCCTCCGCTGCCGCCAGGCCGGCCGCGCCGACCTAGTCCAGGCCCCTCACTTCATCGGAACGCTCGACTCCTTCCTGTGGGAGTTCCTGGTCAAGCCGCGGCGTGCCGCGCAGCCCGTGGCGCGTCTGCTGGAGTCGTGGGCGAGTGTCAAGGCGCCTGTTCAGGAGGTGGATCGGGAGATCTCTCTGCACCGTTTCCCTATGACTCTGGACCCGGATTCGGCGCAGGAGGAGGTCGCCTGGGACAAACTCAGCTACGACACGACGCGCACCCTCGGCGGCAGTGTCTACAGCCGTGAGTCATGGCGGCAGAGAATTCTCGCTACCCGCGATTCTTGGTGCAGGCAGGGCTATTTCACCGGGCACGAGGTGCGGGTTCTGGCCTTGTGGAACCTGCGGAACCCCGTCGCCTCCGAACGGCTGCTGCCACCACTGCGCTCCCGCTTCGCGGAGGTGATCGTCGATGAGGCCCAGGACTGCTCCACCGCAGACCTGGCAATCCTCCAGTTGCTGCACGACGCTGGCCTGCCTCTGGTCCTGGTCGGTGACCCCGATCAGGCCATCTACGCATGGCGAGGGGCCGAACCGGCAGCGTTGGAGACATTCGCGGCCAGGCTGTCATCCGCTCCGCACCGGCTGACCGGAAACTGGCGCAGCTCCCCTGCTATCTGCCGTCTGGCCGCCACCCTGCGCGCGGGACAGCGTCCGCCGGATACATCTGTGCTGCAAGGTGAGGATGCCCCCATCGTCCTGTTGCCCACCCGGTTCGCGGCCGCCGGCAGCCGTCACCTGCATGCTCCGACCGGCACTGGGATCGTCGACGTCTTCCGCACGATCGCGCAGGAATACGGCATCCAGGCCGAGGGCTGCCTGGTGACCGCCTACAAGTACGCGACTCTGCCCGGCATCACCCGGGAGCGGCCCAACACCAACACCATCACCCGACTGGCCTGGGCCCGTACCGTCGCCCACACTCCCGGTGCCTCCAGCGACGACCTCACCCGGGCCTGTGACATTGCCGTGCGCGCCTTGTTCGGGTACTGGTTCCCCGAAGAAGCCGGCGGACCGGATCGCATCTGCGCCGCCCACCGGCTGCCGGTCAGCCAGGCCAACCGCACCGCCTTCGCCTTTCTCCACAGCCTTCCTGCGCCTCACCGCGAGTGGAGCTCCGAGGTGTGGCAGGCCATGAAAGCCTGGCCGCCCCTGGAGGGGGCAGCTCCGCAAGGCGCCAAGGGTCGCTTGGCCGGACAGCCGGCGACGGCGAGGCCTGTGGTTTCCACTGGCGTGCGTACCAACATCGTGCACCAGCTCAAAGGCGATGAAGCGGACGGCGTCCTGCTGTTGCTGCCCGATTCTGGAAGTGCGCAGCGCTGGGCCACCGAAGACCCGGCAACGAATGAGCTGTTGCGCGTCTGGTATGTCGCCGTCACCCGTGCCCGCCGCCTGGCCGCCCTCGCCGTACCCGAGAACGAAACCGATGCGTTTGTCGGTCTGTTGACTTATCGGAATATACCGGTCCGGGTTGCATGACCTTGCGTCGATGGGGATTTTGGGGCAGCTGGGCTACGCCGTTTCCGTCGGAAGTAGGGGTGGCGTCTGCGAGGTGGTCTAGGCGGTGGTGGGTCCCTGCCCAGTGGGGCTCCGCCAGTTCGAGGAGCCCTCACGGCAAGGCCCTGAGCCGACGTCTGTCCGCTGGGCAGTAACCCGGATCTTTGCGGACTCTGCGTGGGTGTCACCTACAGGTTCGCCTGACTTCTCGTGGGGCTTTTGAGGTTTCTGCTCTCTCTGACTACTAGCGGGATTTAAACCACTAAGCGAATGTATTGCACTTAAGTTCCGATATTTCCCTATCGAGAGGGAAAGTAGGGTCTCTTTTTTAGGCCTTTCTCGATCATTTAAGGGCGTATCGGGTCGGGGCGGGTCGTGCCAGCTAGCTTCCGCAGTGGCTCCGTGCGATCAAGCAGGGCGGCCGAGCATGCGACCCCCGCGAGGCTGGCGTGGCCTTTGACTACGACGACACTTCCCCTCTCCCCCCGACCGGTCGACTGGACCTGTACCGGTACCTGACCGCGGACAACGCCCTTGAATACATCGCGATCATGGACGTGTTCTGTGCCACTCTGCTGGCGGACCTCACGACCTCCGACACTCGGGCTCAGCTCGGCAGGAGAGACCTGCCGGTCCACCTGCCGGTTGACCTGGTACAGGACCGGTGCCGGCAACTGGTGCAGTGGGGCAACCTCATGCGCTCCGTGCACGACCCCCGTGTACCGACGATCGCGGAATACGTCCATGCCCAGACGCGGTATCAGCTGACCCCGCTCGGAGGCCGCCTGCACCGGCAGGTACGGGAAATCCTTCGAGCCGTCGACGGGGTCCGAGAAGTGGCCCGCGAGCTGCTCGGCCACACCGTCGAGCTCCTCGACCGGATCCTGGCCCGCATCCTGGCCCCGGGAGTGGTCGATGCTGAAGCGCTGGCCGCCGACGTCACCACGGTCTTCAGCAACCAGCGGCTTTTCACGGAGAGCACCCGAGACTTCTACGTCTACCTGGGGTCGGTGCTGACGCGGTACGACCTCGCGGGCGACGAGTACGCCGTTTTCAAGCACTTGCTGCTGGAGTACGTCGACCTGCTCGGGTCCGATGTGGCGCGGCACGCACCTGTGATCGTCGAACGCCTGGGCCGACTGCTTCCTGTCGTGGAGAAGGTGACGGCTGTCCTGGGGACGCTGCCGACCCTGGTCAACGCGGACGGGTCGGCCGGTGAACGGCTGCCCGGGCGCAGGCGGGAGGACTGGCTCGAGCTGTCGGCCTGGTACAGCGGGGGCGGCGGGCAGTCAGGCCCTTCCCAGCTACGCGGCGCGGCAGAGACGGCGCTGGGCCAGCTGATCACCAATGCGCGGCGGATGCTTGCGTCAGCCGGCACGGGTGCGTCCCGGCGGGCGGACCTGCTCCGCCTGGCGGGCCTGCTGCACGGTGCTGAGGGGGGGATGGCACACCGGGCCTTCACAGCGGCGTTCGGGTGTCATGCGGCACGGCATCTGGGGCTGGGGCTGGCGGAGTCCGTGTCGCGGGTCGCGCCTGCCGTGTCGTGGTGGGATTGCGAACCTGTCGAGGTCCCGGTGGCTCTGCGGGAACGCGGCTCGCGGGCGGCCTCGGGCTCTACTGCCCGGGTCCCGCGAATCGAACAGGAGACGAGGGAGCAGCTGGCTCAGGCGGAGCTGGAGGATGCCGGGCGGCGGGCCGCCGGGGCGGAGCTGGTCCAGGCTGGTGCCCTCAATGGTGCGCAGCTGTCATGGGATGCGTTCCTGCTCCTGCTGCGTCTGTTCGGGGACCTGTTGGCAGTGCATCAGGAGCTTGAGGCCGCGGAGGTCCGTGACCTGGATCTGGGGCTGGTGTTGCACGCCGTCGAGGGGGCTGAGGCGACCACCGTGGTCCTGGACGGAGGCCGGGCCGTCTTCCTCTGCCTCGTCCTGTCGGTGCGGCCTGTGGCCGCTGTTGGGGAGGCCGCAGACGGCCAGACGATCGCGGATTCAGGCGGTCGGCCCGAGGCCTCAGGGGAGGGAATGTGAACCAGTTCGACATGCCTGCGTGGCGGCCGTCGCCGTCCACGGCTGCGCACGCCGCTGCGGAGCGCAGAGAGGCCGCTCGCGCGTTGCTGCAGTCCCCGGTGCTGACCGCTGAGCGTCATCCGCAGGAGCTGGCACTGGTGCACCGGCACGTTCCCGCGCTCATGCAGACCTTCTTCCGGCTGTTGGGGTATCGGCTCGTGGTCGAGTCGGGCTTCGCACGGTTGTCGAAGACGCCGCTGGGTCCTGAGGAAGGTCCCGTGCGGTGGGTGCGGACGGGGAAGAAGGGGGTCTTGGACTCTGCGGCTTATCCGTTGTTCTGCCTCGCCTGTGCCGCGTTGCTCGCGCCCGGCACCGGTGAGCAGATCCTCATCTCCGGGCTGGTGGAGCAGATTCGTGCGGATGCTGCGGCGGCCTCTGTGCCGATCGCCGACGACAGGGCCGGGCACCGGCGCCTGGCGCACGTTCTGGGCGTTCTGGTGGCATGGGGGGTGATCCAGGAGACCGACGGCACGGTGGGGGCCTGGCGGGAAAGCAGCGATGAGGCCCTTTTGACGATCAACAGGCCTGTACTGCCTCATCTTCTGGTTCGCCGGCTCCCCCCAGGAGCTGTGGATGTGTCCGGGCTGTGGTCTCAGGAGCCGGCCGGGGAGGAGCCCCGGCGGTCGCTGCGCCGCAAGCTGGTGGAGAACCCGCTGGTGCGCCGGGAAGACCTCAGCGAGGCCGAGCGCGATGTGCTGTCGAGGGAACGAGCGGATCTGACACGGCAGTTGGAGGAGAACTTCGGGCTCAGTGTGGAGGTCCGTCTTGAGGGTGCGCTGGCCTTCGACGTGGACGGGGATCTGAGCGACGTCGAGTTCCCCGGCGCGGGCACGGTGCGGCAGGCCGCCTTGCTGCTCATCGACGCCTTGCTGGACATCGGGCGTCCCAGTGCAGGTCAGCAGTCGCGCGTGGGCGGCCGGACGGTGGCCGGGCTGGACTGTAGCTGGGAGGCCGTGGACACGGAGCTGTCCTCTCTGGTCGGCCGGTACAAGAAGGCCTGGGCAGCCGAGTACGTCGGCGACCTCGGCCGGTTGCGCAGCGAGGTGGTGGGCCTGCTGGAGTCGGTGTCGCTGGTCGAGACGGACGACCAGGGCGTGGTCGTCCACCCCGCCGCCGCCCGCTACCGGCCCGAGCCGCGACGGGTGCCGCGCGGTGCCCCTAAGCAGGGTGCCGGTTCTCCCAGTAGTGCCGCAGACACCGTGTCCGAGGAGGAAGACCTGTGAGCACCAATATCGCTGTACCTCTGCCGCGGCGTCCTGAGGCCGGTGGGGGTGCGCCGTCGCGTCACCCGTTGCGATGGCGGTTGCACCGGGCCGGCATCCTGAACGTTTGGTACTACTACGACCAGCGATTCGACCTGTCCGGGGGCCGACTGATCCTGCGCGGGACCAACGGATCGGGCAAGAGCCGTGCCCTGGAGGTGTTGCTGCCCTTCGTGCTCGACGCCGACCGGCGCCGGCTGGACGCCACCGGGTCGGGCAAGGTTCGCCTCGAGGAACTCATGGACGCGGGCGGTGACGGCCAGGGCAACCGGTTCGGCTACGTGTGGTTGGAACTCGTACGCGATCTGGACCCCGACGACGAGGACGATGCGGTCGCAGTCGCCTCCGGGCGGCGGCAAGCACACCTGACGGTCGGGGCGGCAGTGCGGTACTCGCGCAGCGCCCGTGAGGTGAAGGTCTGGTATTTCATCACGCCGCTGCGGGTCGATGAGGAACTCGTGCTGTTGGGTGCCGACCGTGCGCCCCTGTCGAAGGACCGGCTGGAGGAACTGGTCGGCGAGGACAGGATCACCGAACAGGCGACAGTGCACCGTGACCGGGTAGGGCAGGCGGTCTTCGGGCTGTCGGGGCCGGTGGGGCGGGAACGGTTCGCAGGGCTGTTGCAACTCCTGCACACGCTGCGCTCCCCCGACGTGGGCAACCGCATCGACGAGGGCGGCCTGCCCCGGATCCTCTCCGAGGCTCTGCCCCCGCTGGCCGAAAAGGCACTTGCCGCGGCCGGGGAGAAACTCGACGGTCTCGACGCCACCCGCACCGCACAGGCCCGGCTGGAGAACGCGTGCCGTCACGTGGGTGAGTTCCTCGATGTCTACACCCGCTATGCGGTGGGCGTCCTCAGCCGGCGCGTGGCCGAGGCGAGGACGGCCGCCCGGGAGGCGGAGACCTGTGTGCGGGAAGCGGCCCGCCTGAGTGCGGAACACTCACGGCTGGAGGATCTGCGCGGCGTTGCGGCGGAGCGACGGGAGGAACTGGATGCGTACAGCGAGGAGTTGTCGGCGACGATCACGGGGATCAAGGAGTCCCGTGCCTACGGCGCGGCGCGGGAACTCGATGAGCGTCAGGGGCGGTTGGACGCGCTGGCCTCAGCCGCGGACGTGTCGCTGGCGAGCGCCGCGGCCGCCCGGCAGGCAGAGCGTGTAGCGGTGGAGGCAGCCGACCTTGTCGTCGGTGACCTTGCGTCTGCCTCGCGGGAGGTCGACCAGCGGCTGGCTGATGTGCGGGCGGATCTGGACGGTGCCCGGCTGCGGATTCCTGTGGCGTCCCGGCTCGCCGTGGTGACGGAACAGGCGCGCTCGTCGTCAGAGCCTGTTCGGATCTCCAGGCTGGTCGATCCGAGTGCCGTCACCCGGCCGCTGCCCGTCGGGCTGCACCCGGGGGCGGACGAGTTGGCCAAGCGGTGTGGGCAGGTGCGCGAGACCGCGACCTCGGTGAGCACGGCTGCCCGGACACGGCGCGATCAGGCCGTGGCCCACCACAAGGATGTGTCGGAGCTGGTCCTGCGGGAGCAACGGGTTCGGGCGGAGGAGGACCGTGCCAAGGACGCCGCGGCGCAGGCGGTGGCCTCGGAGCAGGAGGCGCGGGATGCGGCCGGGAGGCGTGACGAGGCAGCGCTGGATCTGGCGCAGGCCTGGGCCGAGTGGACCCGCGCGCCGCAGACCCGCGACACGCTGGGCCCCGTGGACTGGACGGCCACCGCGATCGGCCCGCTCCTGGCCGACCCTGGTGCGCTGACCGGAGACGGCGGCGAGGGGGACGGCGTCGAAACGGAGCGGGCGCTGGCCGCACTGGACGCGGCGGCGGGCACCGCGGCACGTGCGGTGCGTGAGCGTCACGCCGCGCAGGCGGCGGCTGTCCACGCCGAGCAGGAGACCGAAGCCCGGCGGATGCGTCTGCTTCGCCATGAGGCCGAGGCCCTGCAGGCGGATGGGAACCTGGCCCCGCCGACCCCCTCATGGCTTTCCCCCGACCAGCCGGAGGGCATCGTCCTGTGGCAGGCGGTCGACTTCGCGCCGTCCCTGTCCGAGCAGGAGCAAGCCGGGCTGGAGGCCGCCCTGCTGTCGAGCGGGCTGCTCACCGGACGTCTGTGCGCGGACAGCACGGTGCGCGCTGCGGACGGGCAGGTGCTCCTGGCTCCGCGGGGGCCTGCGGTGCTGCGTTCCGCCCGGCGGGCCCTGGTCGTGGCAGCCGACTGTGAGGTGCCTGCCGAACGCGTGCTGGCAGTGCTCGACCGGATCGCACTGGGCGAGGCGTCGGGCCATCCCACGTGGATCGCAGCCGACGGTACCTGGGGCAACGGCCCCTTGAACGGCTGTCTGAACCCCGGCGCGAGCCCCCGGTACATCGGTGCGGCTGCCCGGGCCGCGTCGCGGGCGGCCCGCCTGGAGGAGATCGGGTGCGAGCTGGCCGAGTGCGAGGAGGCGGCCGACGGCCGGGAGCGGGCGCTGAGGGATCTGGAGGACACCCGTTCCGGTCTGGAAGCCCAAGTGGCCGGTGCGCCGCGGGCCCTGGCTCTGGCTGCGGCGCGGCGTGAGACGGCCGCAGCCAGGGCGGCGGCGGAGCGTGTCCGGCTGCACGGTGCCCGGCTGGCTGCCGAGGCCGCCCAGCAGCGGCGGGACCTGGCAGCCGCGCAGGCCTCCCATCGTGAGGCCTGCGCAGCATTGGGACTGCCGGACAGCGGGGAGGAGCTGCTGAAAGTGCATGCGTCGGCGGGCGCGGTGATGGCCGGTTGCCAGGATCTGGGGCGGGCGGCCGCTGTAGTCGTCGAGCAGCTCCGCCGTTATGGCGGGGCAGTGGAGAAGGCGGTCGGAGCGCGGGCGGTGCGGCGGCAGGCCGAGCATGACGCGTCGGTCGCCTGGCTGGGGTGGTCGGGCGAGAACGCCGCGCTGGCCGCGCTCCGCGAGAGCCTGGGCGCCTCCCCCGAGGAGATCCTTACGCAGTTGTCCCAGGCGCAGCAGGCGCACGTCGAGACGAAGGCATCCCTGGCCGGTGTGACCCGTGAGCTCACCGAGCTGGCGGGACGGAGCGCCACGGCGGAGGCTCAGGCGCGGGCCGGGGCAGAGCATGCCCGTGCTGCGGGGGGTGCTTTGGAACGTGCTGTGCAGACCTTGCTGAGGCTGGCCGGGCATCCGTCTTTGGCCTGTGCCCGCGGCGTTGAGGTCTCCCCTGTGCGGGTGCCGGTGGAGCGGGTGGAATCGGCCGAGGTCCTGCGTGTCGCCGAGGAGGTGGAGGCGGGGCTTGTGCCGGTCAAGGGGCCGGCCGATGCCACCACGGTGCTGCGTGCTGTGTCGGCCCTGGAGCGGGCTCTGGTGGGGGTGTTCGACATCGTCTCCAGCGTCGACGAGGACCAGGTTCACGTCGTGGAGTTGTGCGACGCCACCGGCCGCAGCCACATCAACGACGCCGCGTCCGCTCTGACGCAGCTGCGTGACCGCGGACGGATGGCACTGACCGACCGGGAGCGCGCGGCCTTCGAGGACTTCGTGCTCGGTGGAGTCGCCCAGGAACTCGCCGACCGCATCACCCAGGCAGGCCGGCTGGTCAAGGCCATGAACTCCTCGCTTGCATCAATCTCCACCAGCCACGGCATCGGTGTGCGGGTCGCCTGGTCCCTCAGTGATCCGCACGGGCCGGACAAGAGGATCACCGATCTGGTGGGGTTGGACCCGGTGGTGATGCGGCAGGACCAGGCGGACGAGCTCATCTCGCTGCTGCGGGCCAAGGTGGAGGAGCGGTTTGTGCAGGATCCGGCCGCCGGCTACACCACCCACCTGCGGGCGGCGCTGGACTACCGGACCTGGCACACCATGGACGTCTTCATCACCGGCCCCGAACCGGGTAGGGAAAGGAAGATCACCCGGCGGGCGAAGCTCTCCCAGGGAGAGACCCGGTTCGTCTCCTACGTCGCGCTGTTCGCCGCGGCCGACGCCTACCTGTCCGGGCTTCCCGACACCCGTCACGCGCTGCGCGTCATCCTCCTCGACGACGCCTTCGCGAAGGTCGACTCCCCCACCATCGGTGAACTGCTCGACCTCCTCGTGCGCCTGGACCTCGACTTCGTCATGACCGGGCATTCCCTGTGGGGGTGCTTCCCGCAGGTGCCCGCCGTGGACACCTACGAGGTGAGGCGCCGGGAAGGCAGTGCTGCCGTCACCACTCACGTGCACTGGGACGGCCACAGTCGACATCTGCGGGCCGCCCCGTGACCGGTGTGCCCGAACCCGTCCGCGGCTATCTCGCCAGTCCTGGCCTCGCTCCGCTGTGGGCGACGGTCAGGGCCCGGCTGGAGCAGCGGGCCCTGACCGTGGGCGGCTCGGTGACCATCGACCTCGGCGAGGAAGGCGCACGCCGGCTGGCAGGTCTGCTGGGCAACGCGGTCGCTCCTGGCAGAGTCCGGGTGCCGCTGCGAGCGCTCGACGAGGCTCTGCGCTCGTCCAGGGCGCAGTGCGGTCTGATCACCGCGGTCGCCGATCTCACCGGCGGTGCTCTCACCGACCGCCGGGCTGTCAGGGCGGGGCGTCACACGGCGTGGGCGTTGGTGTGGACCCGTTTCGAGGAGGTGCTGGAGGATGCGGGGCTGGCTTCTCGGCCCTGGGCCGCATTGTGGGGAGAGGACATTCGCTCCAGTGGGCTCCTGGCGCGTGCTGGGCCCGAGATCGCTCTGGGCGCCCTGGAAGGGGCGGTCCGTGCCGTGGCCTGCCTGGCAGTGCGCCTGAACGGACCCGATCCGCCCGCTGGTCCGCTCATGAGCGTCGAGATCGCCGAGCTTGCCGCGCGGACCACCGGGGACGCCCACGGCCTGGACGACGGCCACCTGGCAGGCGGCCTCGTGCTGCGTGCCATCGCCGCCGCCACCGGTCAGGGGCTGCCCGCCGACGCCGGCGGCAGACGCCGTCTGTGGGAGACGGCAGGGGTCAGCCCCGACGAGGTCTCGGGCACCGTTTTGACGCTGGGGCTGCGCCCCGCAGGAGGCGATCCCTGGCCGGTGATGCTGCGTGCTCGCGCCGACCTCAATCTGCCCACGCACCTGACCTGGGCCGAGCTCCGCTCCCCCGTGGCCGCTACGGCCCTGGCCCGGCCCGGCGAGCCGGTCCACGTCTGTGAGAACCCCCAACTCCTCCAGGCAGCGGCCCGGCACGGCATCCCCGGGGCGCTGGTCTGCACCTCCGGCAACCCGTCCCATGCAGGGTGGCGGCTGCTGGAGCGTCTGCAGGGCGACGGCGCCCGCATTCTGTATCACGGGGACTTCGACTGGCCCGGTATCGCGATCGCCTCGCGTGTCATCTCCGGCGGTGCCCACCCCTGGCGTATGAGTGGCGACGACTACCTATGGGCCCTCTCCCACAGCGCAGAAACCGCCCGGCTCCCGTTGCACGGCGACGCCGTCGCGACCGAGTGGGACGCCTCCTTGGAGACCCGGATGCGGGAGTACGGAATCGCCGTCCACGAGGAAGCCCTCCTGTCTGTCCTCCTCAACGACCTCCGCGACCGGGTTGAGCCGTGTCGACCCAGCCGAGGGCCGTCGGCCGGCGAGGCGAAGCCCCCACCAGCTCGGGAGATCCCCGATCAGTGGACGGTCGGGGATAAGTTCGGAGGGGAACCCAAGCCGACGCGATACAGCAAATGACATTCACCATGCCTGTAAGCAATTCTTCCAAAGATCGAGACATGGCCGCTGCAACGTGGGTAGTGTGCGCGGCCATGGGAGATCTCATTTACCCCCGGGCATGGGCGGAACGGTCAACAGGGATGCCCGTGCTGCCGGGCCCGCGGTCCTCATGGCTCAGCACACTCCGAGCGCTGATCGAAGAGCTGTCCACCGACAGGGGGCCGGGTTCCAGTGATCAAGCGACGTTGCCTGAGACCGGTGGACTCAACCGACACCAACTTCAGCGGCTCGTTCGAGCCGGACTGCTCTCGCGCGAGGGTCCGGCGTTCCTGCCGGGCACCGCAGCCCTCACCTGGCATCAAAGTGGCGACCCGGCCGTGTTGGTGGAAGCACTCCACTGCAACGTCAGGTTCGTGGGCGAAGCCATGGACGCCCTTGCCTCCGGGCCTCGCACACATGAGCAACTCCTCAACCTGGCCAGTGAAGAGTTCGACCTACGGTGGGACACCCCGGCCCCTGTACGTGATCGAACGACGTGGCTCGCAGTCACGGGGATGGTCGAACTCTTCGACCGCCATGTCCACCTGACGGACGCCGGCCGCGGCGTCTTGGCGGACATGGCGTTGGGAAGGCCCGAGTCTGAGAGCACCGGCACGGTCGTACAGCTCGCCCCGGCTGCCAGAGCCGTCGCCAGCCTCATCGAACAGCTCGACGAGGCTGGTCTCAGGGAGAGGGCAGACGGCGCGAATCTCTACGTTCCGGGGACCTCTGCCAACGGCGGCACTCTCGATGCACTTCAGGTGCTCACTGAGGCGGCCATACCGTCAATCAGTGACGCGGACTTCGTGCGGTTCGTGCAGGACACCTTCCCCAAGGCCCGAACGACAGCCACGGCACGCACCGCCAAGGACACTCTGAAGGCTCTCGGACTCATTCAACGGACATCGTCAGAGACATGGACGGCCACGCCGGCCGCCCGTGCTTGGGTCGAGTCGAGCGAACCGCTGGACCTTGCGCGCACCGTTCACACTGCCATCGCCTTCTTCGGTGAACTACTGGGCGAGCTTGACAGGGCGGTTCCCCTGACGACCGGCGTGCTGGCGGAACGCAGCACGCACTACCTCCCCAACCGTGGCAAGCCGCTGTCTCGGAGCGCGGTCAACACCCGTCTGAACCTCCTGGAGGCCTGTCGCCTCGTCACCCGGCTCTCCCAGACCACTTACCGTACGACGGCTCTCGGGCGAGCATTGAAGGAGTCGCTGCCCTGCGTCCCCCCGTACGACGCCGTATCTCGCGCGCCAGCCGACGGCGACGTCGAGCACCACCACGGTGGCAGCCCCTCCGGCAACACTCAGCAGTCCAACTCGCTGGGGGCGGACATCGCGGCGGAGCTGGAGAGTGCCGCACGGGACAGTGCGAACCCCGAGCGTCTGGAGAAGGCCGCCGTCGTCGCGTTGGGTTACCTGGGCATGCCAGGCAAGCATGTGGGCGGCAACGGAGCGGTGGACGGTCATGTGCGATTCGGTGTGGGCGCGGACTCACAGATCCTGGCCGTCGAGGCGAAGACGTCGGCCACCGGCCGCGTTGCGGATCAGTCGTTGTTCGGGTTGGCGGAACACCGAGCGGAGATCGGGGCACATGTTCACCTCCTCATCGGCCCGGGATTCGAACGCCGCATGCTCAAGGAAGCCGACGACGACCCCGCCATCGCCGTCATCTACACCGACCTACTGGCCGAAGTCGTACGCCGCCAGGAACAGACGCCGCTCACCTTGATCCAACTGGCGCCCCTCGTCGACCCAGCCCTGCGTGCAGCTCAGCGCGGAGAGACCATGCACGGGTACTGGGCGGCCCAGGAACTCCGCGGTCAGCTCGAATACGCGCTCGTCGACGTCCTGAATGTGGAAGCAGAGGACCCGTTTGAGGAGGGGGGCTGGCTCGATCTCACCTCGGTCCGACGCGAGCTTCGGACCCGCGGGTACCGCGTCGGAGAGGGCACGGTCGTAGAAGCCCTTGAGTTTTTGGCCTCTGACCGGATCGGAGTACTCCAACGCGCTGGGCAGCGCTACCGCTGCACTGCCAGTGTCCACACAGCAGGGCAGCGCATTCGGGCTCTCGGACACCAGTGGGTAGCGGCTGCAGAACTCCACCAGCGGATGAACTCAGGAGGCGAACAGAGATAGCCGCCCTCGCACTCAGGAAGTGCCGTAAACGGGTAGGCGTCGAGCGGGCCTCGATGATGGATGCAGCCGGCGCCCGAGAAGCACTTGTGTTGAGTGTCCCGTCTTCGGCCAGCCGGTACAGACGGGGCTTCCGCCAGCTGGCGTTCGTGCTGGTCGAATCCTGGCAGCGGCTGCCTCTCCTCGCCGGGGTTAGGGGAGGCAGCCAAGCACAGCAACCGGTAGCCCACCCACAGCAGGTGAGCGAAGCCAGGGTCGGCCGGCGCTGCCCCAGGCTCCTGCCCAATCACAGAACTCCTGGTCGTGCTCGCGCGCTCTCCATGTCGTCCTGGGCATGGAGCCTCGCCGGTTATGCCGGGTTCGGCCGACGATCAGGAGGGCCAGCGCATACCCAGGGTGTCCAGGACGGCGATCCGCTCGGAGGGCATGGTGTTCTTTCTGCGGCGGGCGTTGCTGATCCACTGCCCGAGGCGTACTGGGTCGCCGTCGAGGTCCTCGGTGTGGCGTTGGGGGACATCGAGGTGGTGCTCGCGGGCGTGGAACAGGCGGGCCGCGGCCAGACCCCGGTCCCATCCGCTCCTGGTTGCAGGTCTGTCCGCGGCGGATGCCTGGGGTGTGAGGTGGAGGCCGAGGTCGGCGAGCAGGCGGTGCTGTCCGGTGTGGAGGGTCTCGGGGCGGGCGTTTTGGGTGTGGAGCCACTCCCCCAGGCGGTCTCCGTCGTCGGTGACATAGGAGCGTGGCAGGTCACGGAGGGGGTGGCCGGCCTCATGGTGGCGGCGGGCGGCTTGGTAGGTGCGTTGCCAGGTCAGGGGCCAGGGCGGGTTCCACCACGGGTCGAGGTCATGCATGGCTTTGGCGCGTTCGGAAGTGAGGTGGTCGGCGTTGGCGCGCTGGGTTGCCAGCCAGCGGCCGAGGGCGAAGCCGTCGTCACGGTGGCCAACGGGGACGGCTAGGTGCCCGTTGGCGGTGGCGTAGGCGGTGGCGTGGGCGAGGCCACGCTCCCACGCCTGCCGGCGGGGGTCCCAGATGATTCCGAGGTGTTCGAGGGCCCGGGCCCGGGCGGGATCGAGGGCGTGCTGGTTGCGGAGGTGGCGTTGCCAGGTGAGCCAGCGGCCCAGCGGATAGCCGGTGTCGTCCTCGTGGGTCTGGGGGACGTCGAGGTGGTGGTGGGTGCGGTGGTAGCGGCGGGCGGCGGTCAGTCCGCGGCGCCATTCGGCGCTCTTGGGGGCCAGGACGCGCAGGGTGAGGGCGAGGGCGACCTCCTCCTCGCGGGTGGGGCGGTCGAAGTGGAGCCAGTGGCCGGGATCTTCGTCGCCGAGGGTGGGGCGGTGGGTGCGTGGGTCGGCGAGGCGGGCGGTGAGCCGGTCGTCGTGGGCGCGCAGGGCCTGGATGGTGCGCCACAGCGGGGTGTAGGCGTCGGCGCCGAGGAGGTCGTCGGGGTCTTCGTCGGGGGTGAGGTAGACGGGGACGATCAGGGTGGCTTTCTTGCCCGCTCCGGGGGTCTGGCGCAAGGCCCGGCCGACGGCCTGGACGGTGTCGACGGGACTGTTCTTGGGATCGGCGAAGACGACGGCGTCGATGGAGGGGACGTCGATGCCTTCTCCCAGTACCCGGGCGTTCGCGAGGACGGCGGGCTGGTCGGGGTGGGTGTGGGCGGCGAAGTCGAGGAGAATGCGGCGGCGGACGCGGGGCGGGTGGGTGCCGCTGATCCACTGTGACCACAGGCCGTCGGGCTGGAGGTGGACGGGGAGAGCGGCCGCGGTGTCGGACAGGGTGGCCGCGAAGGCGCGCGCGTCGGCAACGCGGTGATGGAAGGTCAGGACCCTGCGCAACCGGTGGTCATGAATGGCTCGCAAGACGGCGACCTGACGGCCGGCGAGGCGTAGGCCGTCGGCTCCGGCTCCGGGCCCGGTGGCCAGCCAGTCGCGCAGGTCGGTGTCGTCGACGACGGGGACGAGGATCTGGTAGTCGGCGAGGAGACCGAGGTCGATGGCGTCGGAGAGGGTCAGTCGGTACGCGACGGGGCCGAAAAGGCTCTCGTCGTCCATGGAGGCGACGGGGTCCTCGGGTCGGTCGTTGTCGGGGTCCCAGACGCGGGGCGTCGCGGTGAGGTAGAGGCGGCGGGCGGCGGGGATCTGGTCATCGTGGTGGATGGCGGCCCAGGCCTTGCCGAGTCGGCCTGCGGTGCGGTGGGCCTCGTCGACCACGACCAGATCCCAGGGCAGCAGGTGGTGTTCGCGGTGGGCGGTGATGACGGTGGGCAGCGAGGCGTAGGTCGCGTAGACGGTAACCGGTCCGCCGTCGGCCGGGGTAAGGACGGTGAGTTCGGCCGGGGACGTGGTCATGGGGAGGTCGCCGGCCGACGGGTGATCGACGGCCTGGCGTGCCGAGCAGACCGCAACCGTCCGGCCTCGGCGTCCTGCAGCTTGCCAGGATCTGGCTGTCTGAGAGAGCAGGTCCAGTGTCGGCAGCAGCACCAGCACACGGCCACGGGGGGCAATGCGGGCGGTGGTACGGGCGGCGATGAGGGTCTTGCCGGTGCCGCAGGCCGCGATCACGCTCGCGCGGGCGTGATCGCGGAACGTGGCGGTCGCGGCGGCGACGGCTTCCTTCTGGTGGGGCCGCAGCTCGATTTCGGAAGCCATGAAGGTGTGCTGCTCCGTGGAGGTCGGCTGGACTAGGGGGCGGGGCAAGGCGCCCCGCCCTGTCAGGATGCAGGCTATTCGGCTGCTTCGGTCAGGTGGGCGAGGGTGGATCCAGCGGGGCTTTTACGGACGTGCAGGCGGTGAGTGATGCGGCGGCGCAGTTCGGGGACGTGGCTGATGACGCCGACGGTGCGGTCGTGGGCACTCAGGGAGTCCAGGACATCGAGGACCTTGTGGAGGGTGTCTTCGTCGAGAGTGCCGAAGCCTTCATCGATGAAGAGAGTGTCCAGGGGGTTGCCGCCGGCTTCGTGGGTGACGACGTCGGCCAGGCCAAGGGCGAGGGACAGGGAGGCGAAGAAGGATTCGCCGCCGGAGAGCGTGTCGGTCTTGCGGGGACGGCCGGTCCAGGAGTCGGTGATCTCCAGTCCGAGGCCCGAGCGGGCGCCGCGGGCGGCTTGGTGATCGGAGTGGGAGAGGGTGTAGCGGCCTTCGGACATGATCTGCAGGCGGGTGTTGGCGGCGGTGACGACTTCTTCGAGGCGGGCTGCCAGGACGTAGGCCTCCAGCTGCATGCGCACCCGGGCGCTGGGTGAGTTGCCGGTGACGAGTTCGGCCAGGTGGCGGGTGGTGAGGTGCGCCTGCTCGAGCGGTTGCAGGCGCTGGATGGCGGCGGCGAGGTCGGCGGTAAGGGCGGTGAGGGCCTGGCTGCGGGTGTGGGCTGCGCTGGCGGCGGAAACGGCCTTGGCATGCTGGTCATCCGCGGCGGCCCTTGCAGCCGTGGCGGCGTCAAGGCCGGCGGAAGGCTGTGCGGCGGCCTGCTGCAGTGCCGGGTTGTCCAGGACTGCGGTGTGCGCGGCACATGCCTCGCGCCACTGAGTGATCTCTTCTTCTATTGCGCACAGGTCTTCGTCGCTGAGCAGGGCCTGCTGGGCGAGTTCCAGGGTGTCGAAGCCCTGGTCCTTGGCGGCGAGGGTGGCCTGGTCGGTGCGGTGCGTGAGGGTCTGGACGACGGCGGCGAGGGTGCGGGAGGCCTCGGCGGTCTCCTTGAGGCGGTCGGCGGTGCGGGTGAGGTCGTCGGCGTGGGCGGCGACCGTGGGATAGGTGCCGCGGGCTGCGGTGAGCTTGGCCGTCAGCTCGGTGTGCTGCTGGGTGAGGGTGTCGTAGTGGGCGTTGCGGGCGGACAGGCCGGCCGTGGCGGTGCTGTGTTGCTGGGTCTGGGCCGTGTGCTCGCCGTCGAGTGCGAGGAGTTCTTCTTGGACGGTGCCCTGGTCTGCAGCGTGGTCCAGGGCGTCGGTCAACTCCGTGGTGAGCGTGGTGTGCTGGGTCTGGAGGTCGGTCAGGGGGGTGTCGCCGGCTTCACCGGCGGCGGTGGCAGCCTGTTCGCGGAGCCCGTGCAGCACGGCCGCGGCGGCTTTCTGGGTGGTCTTGGCCTGCTCGTGGAGGGCTTCCGCGTCCTGCTCGTCCTGGCGTGTGGGCTGCCCGTCCTGGGCAGCGGCGGGCGCCGGGTGGTTACAGGATCCGCAGACCGGGCAGGGCGTGCCGTCGGTGAGGGTGGCGGCGAGTTCGGCGGCCATGCCTTCGGTGCGCCGGCGGCGGATGGTCAGGTAGTTCTGGCCGGTCTGGCTGGTGACCGCTTCTGCATCGGCCAGCTGCTGTTCGGCCTTGGTGGCCTTGGCGCGATGGGTGTCGCGGCGCCTGGCGGCTTCGAGGCGGGTTTTGAGGCCGGCGAGGGCGGTCTGGTGGCGGCGGCTCTGTTCTTCGGCCTGGCGGGCGGCTTCTCGCCGGGCTTCGAGGGTGCCGCGCCGGGCGGGCTCGGCTTCGAGCCAGTCCTGGGCTGTGCGTTGCTGGGTGGCGAAGTCCTGCCGGTCGGCGTCGGTGCGCTCCAGCTCGGTGGTCAGCCGGCGGACGGTGTCTTCTTCGGGGGTGAGGGCGGTCAGGACGGCAGCTTCGGCGCGAAGACGATGCTCGGCGGTTTCCAGCCGGCTGGCGTCAAGGTGCTTGTGTTCGGGCAACAGGCGCTCGCGGGCGCTGCGTTCAACGCTCTGGGCACGGGTGTGGTCGTCTGCGGCGGTGTCCGCGGCGTGCAGCAGCGGTGCTGCCTGTTGGGCGCGGCGGGCCTGGTCGCGGCGCTGGATGAGTGTGTCCTGGTGCGGTGTCTGTTCCTGGAGCAGGTCGAGTCGCTGCCGGGCGCTGGTGTAGGTGGTTTGCTGCTGGTGGAGTTCGCGGGCCGCGGCTTCGAAGGTCTGCTGTCTGACCAGGTTCTCCTTGGCCGTTGTGGCTGCTTGGAGTGTCCTGGCGTGGTCGGTGTGGCTGACGCGGAGGAGATCCTGGGCCCAGGCGCGGGCGGGCTCGGTGAGCGTGTTCGGGTCGTCGGGGGCGGGCGCCGTGTACTCGGTTTCCAGGTCGGGTCCGGCGGCCTGGTGGATACGTTCGGCTAGGCGCAGCACGTCGGCGCGGGCGGCGTTTCGGTTCTTCTCGGTGGTGCGGCTGTGGTCGTTCAGCCAGCGCTCGATGAAGGAGAAGCGACCGGTGCGGAAGAGCTTGCCGAGGAGTTCTCGTCGGCCGTGGGCGTCGGCGTGGAGGAATTTGGTGAATTCGTTCTGCGGCAGCAGGACGACCTGGCAGAACTGCTCCCGGCTCATGCCCAGCAGGTCAGTGACCTCGACGGCTGCCTCTTGGTGGGACTTACTGGAAGGTTCCCAGCGGCCCTGGCCGTCGGCGTCGACGGCCCATTCGCTGAGCCGGGTTTCTGCTTTCTGGGAGGTCTCGCCTTCACCGGATCGCTTGGGGCGCATCTGGGCAGGGATCCGGTCGATGCGCAGGCGGCGTCCTGCAAGAGTGGCCTCGAGGGTGACTTCGGTCAGGAGGCCGGCGGGAGCGTGGTGGCTGCGCAGCAGCAGGTCGCGGTCGCCCGGTGGTTTGCCGTAGAGAGCGAAACAGATGGCCGCGAAGATGGTGCTCTTGCCCGCTCCGGTGTCGCCGTGCAGGAGGAACAGGCCGTCGGTGGAAAGTGCGTCGAAGTCGATGGTGTGGGTGCTGGCGAAGGATCCGAATGCCTGCAGGCGCAGGGTGTGCAAGCGCATGTCAGACGGTTTCCTTCTGCTGCTCGTTCAGGCGGGAGGCTTCGACGGCCTGCTGCAGCAGAGCATGTTCGTCCGGTGTGGGGTCGGTTCCGCGCATGCTGCTGATGAAATCGCTGGCGATGTCGAGGTCGCCGCGGCCCCGGATGCGCTGACTGTAAGTGGGGGTGTTCGTGGCCTGGGAGGGGATGAAGGCGGGCTTGTGCTTGAGGCTGGCGGTGTGGGGGAAGCGGCGGCGCAGGCGGGCCATGGCCTCGAAGGGCAGGGCCGTGTCGGTGAGGGTGACCTCGAGCCAGGCATCCTTCAGCGGCTCGTGGTCGGGATTGGTCAGGAGGTCTTCCATGAAGCCGGACACACGTTCCAGGCGGAGAGGCACAGGGCAGGGCTGGCGGGTGAGGGCGGGAACGGCATTGGGGGTGAGGTCGACCAGGGTGGTCGACTTGGTGTGGCGGGCTTCGGAGAAGGAGTAGGCCAGCGGGGAGCCGCTGTAGTGGATGCGGTCGGTGACGCGCTGGGGGCCGTGGAGGTGGCCCAGGGCCACGTAGTCGATCCCGTCGAAGACGTCGGCGCCTACGTGGGCGACACCGCCCACGGCGATTTCGCGTTCGCTGGTGGACTCTTCGCTCTGATCGCGTTCCTCGGGCTGTCCGGTGCCGGAGGTGACGAAGGCGTGCGCGAGGACCACTGACCGGGTACCGGGCAACTGGTGGTTGGTGAGGTCGGCGTGGATGCGGTCCAGGGCTGCGGTCAGTACTGCGCGGTGGGAGACGGCTTCGGCTTCCAGGCGGTCGCGGACCATTGACGGCTCGAGGTAGGGGATGCCGTACACGGCGACGGGGCCGTCGGCGTCTTCGAGGACGACCGGGATGTCGCAGGTGTCCGGGTCGGTCCGCAAGTGGATCCCGGCACGGGCGAGAAGGCCGGATCCGACGCCGAGGCGGTGCGCGGAGTCGTGGTTTCCGCTGATCATGATGATCGGCACATCGAGGTCGGCGAGTTGGTGCAGAGCGCGGTTGAACAGGCGCACGGCATCCAGGCTGGGAATGGCTCTGTCGTAGATGTCGCCTGCCACAAGGATCGCGTCGACGTCCTCCGCCTGGGCGGTGTCGACCAGGTGGTCGAGGAAGGCACCCTGGGCGGGGATCAGGTCTTCTGTGTGGAACCGGCGGCCCAGGTGCCAGTCCGAAGTGTGCAGAAACCGCATGAGCGCAGACAGTAACCACAGGGAGAGCGGTTACGGGCAGTTTTCCTGATAAACGGGCGTCGTGACGGAAACCGTGACTCGACGCACGGTTCTTCCTGGTTTCCGGAGGCTGTCCGAGCCAGCTGATGTTCAGGACCGTCAAGCGCCGCAGGGGCCGATTCACCCAGTAGGTGAGGGAGAGCCAGCGGAAGCCGACATCGTCAGTTCCCTCCCTGCCGGGAGAGGGTCCGGGCGACGGCCTGGATGTCCTGGTCGCCCTCGATGTGGCAGGCAGCCTTCCTCGGCACCATCTCTCGCGCTCGACCAAGCCAGTCAGACGGCACAATACGAGGTTCTGGGTGCTTGAGATCCCTCCGACACAGCTCAACGCTTCCACCGCCGCGGCGCACACGCCCATGAACCCGGCGGACAGCCTCCTCGCGGTCCCTGGGTCAGAATGTGAGCTCGGCGGCCTCCGCGACCGCCGCGGTCAGCCGTGCCGCCGCCGCCGGACCGGACGCGGTCCTGTTGGCGAGGACAGCGGCTGGTGTGGTCCGAGGTCTGTCGACCGACCGGGGCTCCCGGATCCGGGCGATGACCTGTTCGAATACCGGTGCGTCGTCGGCCTGCCCAGGCGTGATGGCGAATGCGAGCGGCTGGCAGCGGCCGTCGGCCGCGCGATGGATTTTGGTTGTCGGACCGCCGCGGGACCGTCCGAGGGCGTGGTCGGTCGGCTCGCCGGCCGGGGCCCTTTTTGACGGGCCCCGGCAGCGTGCCGATGTGCTCTCACGATCGTGGAATCGACCGCGACGACCCAGTCCAGGTCGCCTTCGGCGTCGGCCTGGGCGAGGAGGGCCGCGAACACCTTCGCCCAGGTGCCGTCGACGGCCCGGACCCGCAGCCGGTTGTGGGCGCCCTTCCACGAGCCGAACTGCTCAGGGAGGTCCGTACACGGCGTGCCGGTGCGGTACTTGAACGCGATCACGTGGATCACCTGCCGGTGATCCCGCCGCCGCCCACCCCGCCGAGGTGCCCGGTCCGGCAGCAACGGCTCGATGCGTGCCCACTGGGCATCAGTCAACGACACACATCAGCCGGCGATCCGATGATCCTCACCATTCACCCGAGTGACTGCTCATGTACCAGGGAATCGATCTGCCGCGCGAGGTCATTCAGCCGCGGCGTGGCATACACGGTCTTGATCGGCAGGCGCAGCCCCAGCTCGGCGCGGACCTGGGCGACCAGCCTGATGGCCAACAGCGAATGGCCGCCGAGCTTGAAGAAGTTATCGTCCGAGCTGATGTGCGGGACGCCCAGAACCTGTGACCAGACTCGCGCGATGAGTTCTTCCATGGGCCCGTCCAGCCGAGTGCTGTCCGGTCGAGTGACTGCAGGATCGGGCAACGGCAGTGCGCCTCGGTCGAGCTTGCCGTTGGCGGTGACGGGGAACGTGCTCACCTGTATGAGGGTCGTCGGCACCATGTATGCCGGAAGCCGTTCCTCCAGATGAGCGCGGAGTGCCGTCTCGTCGACCGCGTTGCCCGCACGGTAGTAGGCGACGAGCCCGGCTCCGCCGGGGAGGTCGTCCCGGTACGTCACGGCGACTCCGTTCAGCCCCGGATGACGGGCCATGACCGATTCGATCTCGTTGAGCTCGATCCGGTGACCGCGAAGTTTGACCTGGCCGTCGGCCCGCCCGAGGTATTCCAACCGGCCGTCGGGCAGGCTCCGGCAACGGTCGCCGGTCCGGTACATCCGCTGCCCGGGCGCCTTCACGTCGGCGACGAACCGGTCCGCCGTGAGGTCGGGGCGTCCGCGATACCCCCGGCCCACCCTTGGGCCCGTCAGGTAGAGCTCCCCCTCCGCACCACCGACGACGGGGCGCAGCCGGTCGTCCAGCAGCCGCGCCCGCAGACCGGGCAGGACGGTTCCTATGTGCGGTCCGTGGGCGGACGTGATCCACCCCGCAGTCGCATCCACCGTGCATTCCGTCGGTCCGTAGAGGTTGACCGCGCGCAGCCGCCCTTCATCGACGAGCGCGGTGATACGACTCCACAGCGCGGGATCGATGGCCTCACCGCCGACCAGCAACGTGAGAGCGGGGTCCTTCCCCCCGGCCTCGCCCGGCGCGGGCGGCCCGAGAATCTCCAGGAGCGGACCGAGATGGGAGGGCGTGATGTCCAGGTCGGTGAGGGCGGTCTTCTCGATCAGCCGAGCGAGGAGAGCGGGGTCCGCGCGGGTCTCGTCGTCAATCAGAACCAGCGTGTCGCCCCGGCACAGACGGACCCACTGCTGGACCGACGCGTCGAAGGAGGGCGAGGCGTTCCAGCCGACCCGGCCCAGGCCCGGACGGGCGATCCCCCACTGCTCCAGTTCGGCCAGCAGTGCGGAGATCGAGCCGCGGGTCACCTCGACACCCTTGGGGCGGCCGGTGGAACCCGAGGTGTAGATGACGTACGCGAGATTCTCCGCCCGGACCGGCACCGGCCGGTAAGGGTCGTCCCCGCGGCTGTCTTCGTCCGGTACGGCTGTCAGCGCGGTGAACGGCACCTGGCGACCGCCGCCGGTCGGCGGTGAGCCGCAGTCGGATGCGACGATCACCAGATCCGCCGCGGCGTCCTCCACGAGATCGCGTTGCCGGTCGGCCGGCAGCCTCGGGTCGACCGGCATGTACGCGGCGCCAGCGGTCAGCGTGCCGATGAGGGCGATGACCAACTCGACGCCCCGCGGCAGATTCAGCGCCACCAGGCTCTCCGCCCCCACGCCGCGATCGGCCAGCCGCGTGGCCACCCGGGCCGCTGCTGCACGCAGAGCCCCGAAGGTCAGGCTCGTGTCGCCGGCCGTCACAGCGGTCCGGTCGGCGGGTACTTCGCTCAGCCGGTCCAGCAGATCCTGCGGTGGTACCGCGGCAGGTGCGGTGTGGTTTCCGTGCACGGCACGTTCCTCCGGTCAGTCGTCGAGAGCCGTCGTCGACGGCTCGGTCACGGGGTGGCAATCCTCGAGCCTGACCGGATCGCCCATGGCCACCACGATCCGGCGGTCGCCGCGGAATGCCTCCCGGCCATGGGCGCACAGGATGTTGTCCACGAGGAGGAGGTCGCCCGGCTGCCATTCCTCCCGGACCGTCACCTCGTCGTACACGGCGGTGAGCGACTCGACGTCCTCCCGGCTCAGGCGGGAGGAATTCCCGAGGAAGGTGTCGAAGGGCAGGCCGTCCTCGCCGTATGTCTCCACGAGGACGTCACGGACCTCCGCGTCCAGCGCCCACTGGCTCCAGAAGGCGAAGTGGTTGAACCACACCTTCTCGCCGGTGACCGGGTGGGAGACGATCGCGGAGCGGCGCTGCTGTGTGCGCAACGAGCCATCGGGCAGCCATTCGTGACCGATCATGTGGGCCTTGCAGTATGCCTCCACCGCCGCCGGGTCCTCGGTGGAGAACGTCTGCTGCCATGGCAGACCGGCAAGTTCCGAGTAGTTGCGCACCAGCAGCCAGCCGGTGGCCTCGAAACCGGCCCGCAGGTGCTCCGGTATCCGGCGCAGCGCCTCGCGCATGTCGCCCACGGTCGTGGCTCCGCCCTCCTCGGGGGCGGTGATGCAGCCGAAAAGAAGGGTGCCGGGGAAGTCCAGTGTGTAGCTGTTTTCGTTGTGCAGCCGGATCGGTTGCATGGCGGGGAGATCGGTGGAGGAGAAGACGCCCTCGCCGAGTTCGGTGCGGGGGGTGGCTTTCTCCTTGTAACCCGCCGACCGGGGTATCAGCACATCGCGCAGGCGCGCGAAGCCTGCGGTGTCGCGGAAACCCAGGCCGCGCAGCATGAGGGCCCCCGACCGCAGCAACTCCTGCCTGATCTGCGTCCGGTGCGCCGCCAGCCAGTCCGCTGCCGCGGTGATGTCACGGCAGGGGGCCGTGCGGACGAGGGGTGTTTTCCCCGGCGCCCGGCGGACGTCGAGGCCGGTGGGCGAGATTCTGATGCGTCCTGGCATCGGACTACCTCCTGAAAATGGGCCGGTCGGGTTCACTCGTGCAGGACAGGCGCCCCGTCGATCACTGCCTGGACGATCGCGATGAACGCATCTGACTGCTGCTGAAAGTAGAAGTGGCCGCCCGGGAGGAATTCCGTCGAGGCGGGCCCGTCGGTCACCTCGGACCACCGCGCGAGTGCCTCGGCCGGCACGATCGGGTCGTCCGCGCCGCCGATGGCGAGGATGGGGCAGTGCAGTCGTGCCGTCTCGTCGGAGAACCGGTACCGGTCGTCAATGGCGAAGTCGGCGCGGATCGCGGGGAGGATGATCTCGCGGAGCTCAGGCTCGTTCAGGATGGCGTGATCGGTTCCCCCACGGGCTTCGATCGCGGCGACCAGTTCGTCGTCCGTGAGTTTCTCCGCGTGCACGGGACTGGGGTTCGGCAGGAACGGTGACCGGCAAGCGGAGGCGATCAGGGCACGCGGAGGCCGTCCCTGCCGGGTGAGTGCCCGGGCGATCTCAAAGGCAACGAGAGAACCCATGCTGTGGCCCAGGATCACCAGATCGTCGGTGTCGTCCGGAAGACAGTGCAGCACCGGCTCGGCCAGCTCGCCGATATCACGCGGCAGGGACTCGCTGAACCGGGCACCGCGTCCCGGGTACTGGCCGATCAGCAGCCGGACGTCGTCGGACAGCGGCTCCCGCCACTGCGCGTAGTTGTGAGCGTTGCCGCCCGCGTGCGGGAGCACCAGGAGCGAGCGGCGGTGGCCGACGACACCGTCGTCCACCGTCCAGACCACGTCGTCGGGGACGAGCGGGGCGCGGTCGTCACGGATGGTCACGGCGTACTCCTCGTGAGGCTCTGTGGACGCTGATCCGTCCAGTGCCGGGTGACGTACGCAAGGCAGGACTCCCTGCTGCTCGGCGGGTGAACGACGTTCCAGCCCGCCGGTACTGCGGCGAAGGCGGGCCACAGGGAATGCTGGTTCTCGGCGTTCACGAGCACTGCGAAGGTGCCGTCCGGGTCATCGAAGGGGCTACTCGACATGGGTCTCTCCAGGGGCTGTCGGGGCCGGGGCGCAGAGGGGCGGAACCGTCGTCCCGCTCAGCTATCGGACGGGGACGAGCCTGAGACGCCCGTCGCTGCTGGGAGTCGTCGCCGTGGAGTCCCGTTCGACGAGGAATTTCGGGCGCATGGGATGTGCGGGAGCATTGGCGACCGCGTTGTACGTGATCAGAAGCAGGGCGCGGCGGTCAGCCGAGAGGTTGTTGGACGAGGAGTGGACGATGCTGGGATGGAACGCGTGGAGCGATCCCGCTCGCCCCGTGATCAGGACCTTCCCGTGCTCGCGGGCGAGCGATTCCGCCCTGGATCCGGTCACCGTGTAGGTAAGGTCGGCCGACACGTGCTGCATCCAGCCGTTCCTGTCGTCCTTGTCCGCCATCGCGGGCAGATCGAGCAGTCCCAGGGTGTGCGATCCGGGGATGACGACAAGGGGCCCGTTGTCCTCGTGCACATCATCCAGGGATACGGCGATGTTGACGGCGTCGGGCCGCGGCATGCCGTCTTCCTCGCTCCAGAAGGCGAAGTCCTGGTGCCACGGCCACGCGGCACCCTCGTGAGCCTGCTTCAGGTTCACCTTGAACTGGTACACGTAGACCGGGCCGCCCAGCAGAGCCTCCGCCAGTGACACCAGTTGCGGATGCCGCACGAGCGCCGCGCAGACGTCGTCGAAGGCATGGCATCCGTGGACGGCGCGGACCGTCTCTCCGTCCTTCTCGTACACGACTTCCGGTCGGCGCCGGCTGCAGATGGAGTCGATGCGCTCGCGGAGCAGACCGATCGTGTCGTCGTCGAAACGGTGGGGTATCTTGCACCAGCCCTCCCGGTCGTAGTCGGATTTCAGATCAGAGACGGCAGGTTCGACTGCAAAAGCCATGAGTGTGCACTCCGTTTGATTCGCTGTTTGGTTCGTGCGTTTCAGCAGGACTTCAGGACTGCGCCGTGGACGACCGGGCGAGAGCGAGGCGGTCGACCTTTCCGCTGGGCGTGCGCGGGAACTCGTCCTCCACCGGCAGGTACACGGACGGGAGCATGTAGTCGGGGAGGCTTTCGGCGAGCACCCGGCGCACCTCCGAGGAGCCGGGACCCGGTGACGTGCTGGGCCGGTAGTAAGCGGCCAGCCGGGTGTCCCCGATGCCCACCGCCTGCACGACGATTGCGGCGTCGGCCACACCGGGGACGGATCGCAACCGGGCCTCCACCTCGCCGAGTTCGACCCGGTACCCCCGGATCTTGACCATGCCGTCCTTGCGCCCGAAGAACTCGATGCTCCCATCAGGAAGGAACCTGGCGACGTCACCCGTTCGGTACAACGTGCCGGTCCGGCCCGGAAGGGGATGCGGGACGAACTTCTCGGCGGTCAGATCGGGGCGTCGCCAGTAGCCGTGGGACACCGGAGGGCCGGAGACGCACAGCTCGCCCGGCACTCCCGCCGGCTGTGGCCGCAGACGGTCGTCGAGGATGTAGACCTGAGCGCCGTTGATGGGAAATCCCACCGTGGGCATGAGTGGCCAGGAGGCGGGATCACCGTCCAGACGCAGGGAACTGACACTGTGCGTCTCCGTCGGACCGTATTGGTTGAACAGCGTGCCACCGTCGAGCCGAGCGAAGAACTCTCGAATCGCGGGGGTGACGTGCAGCTGTTCGCCTGCGGTGATGCACTCCTTCAGGGCGGGTGTCGGCAAGTCCATCGCGGTGGCGTAGGTGGCGATGCTCTGCAGGGCCACGAACGGCAGGAAGATCCGCATCACCTGTTGTTCGGCGATGACCGACAGCAGGGCGTCGTAGTCCGTACGGTCCTCCGCGTCGATGATGACGAGTGTGCCGCCGGTCGACCAGGTGCTGAAGAACTCCAGGTAGGAGGCGTCGAAACTGAGCGCCGAGAACTGCAGAGTGCGGTCGCCCGGGCCGGCCGCCGAGTCCCGGCATTGCCAGTCCACCAGGCCGGCCACCGCGCCGTGCGGCATGGCGACCCCCTTGGGAATGCCGGTGGAGCCGGACGTGTACATGAGATAGGCCAGATCGTCAGGTCCCACAGCGGGTGGTTCCGCCTGCTGTCGGGCAGCCTCTGGGGAGCCCTGCCAGTCCTGCGGCTGGAGAACCCGTCTCGGGCACTGCGCAGCGGTCCTGGAGGGACGGCTGGGTGAGCAGCGTGTGCAGAGCGCTGTCCTGGATCATGTAGGCGAGCCGGTCCGGCGGATAGGCCGGATCCAGCGGCACGTACGGCGCCCCTGACTTCAGCACCGCGAGGACGGCCACGACCATGTCGAGGGAGCGTTCCATCAGGATGCCCACGGCCTGACCGCGGCTGCCGGTCCCGGCGAGGGAGCGGGCAAGGGCGTCCGACGCGGCTCCCAGCTCCTCGTACGTCAGTTGCCGGTCGCGCCAGACGGCGGCCGGAGCCTGCGGCGTCCTGCGACGCTGCGTCTCGAACGCCTCGTGGACGAGGGCGGGAGGTCGCGGGGCGGCGGGAGCCTGAGCCCAGGCGTCGGTCACCAGGGCCAGTTCGTCGGCGGGCAGCATGTCGAGTTCGTCGAGCGGCAGGTCCGGATCCGCCATCGCCGACTCCAGCAGGCGGCAGTACCGGTGCGCGATACGCCGGGCGGTGTCGGGCTCGTACAGGTCCGTGGCGTAGTCGAGGAACCCCCGGAAGCCGTCGGTGTCGGCCGCGAGGTCGAAGCACAGATCGAACTTGGTGGTGCCCGGGTGCACATGAAGACGCTCGGTTGTGACGCCGGGCAGGTCCAGTCCCTCGTCATGGCTGTCGTTGACGGTCACGACCACCTGGAACACGGGGAACCTGCTGCGATCCTCCCCGGTGACGGTCCGCCTCACCAGCTCCGAGAACGGCACGTCCCGGTACCGCATCAGCTCCAGTACCTCATTGCGGGCCGTCGTCACCAGGTCGCGGAAGGGAATGTCGGCGGCCATTCTCACGCGCAGGGGCAACAAGTCGCTGAGGCAACCCACCAGCCCGTCCAGGTCCGCACCGCCGCGCCGCGAGACGGGGGTCCCCAGGACCACGTCGTCGACGCTGCCGTGCCGGTGCACCAGTGCGGTGGCGACGGCGGCGAGGACGGTGAAGGGTGTGGCGCGTGTGGCTCGGGCGAATGCCCGTACCGCCTCGGCCACCTGCGTGGGAACCCGGAACGGGATCCGGCCGCCCCCGTGACCGAGTTCCACCGGGCGAGGACGGTCGGGCCGGACGGTCGAGCTCTCCGGCAGGTCTCGCAGGCGATCGCACCAGTGGCGCAACGCGTCCTCGTCCACGGCGTGTGTCTGCTGCCGGGCCGCGTAGGGGCCGAGTTGCGGCGCCGGCGGCAGAAGGTCCTGCGCGCTTTCGATTCCCCCCGCGCGATGGGCGCGGTAGAAGTGGCTGAACTCCTTGTCCAGGAGGGCGAGGGACCAGTCGTCCATGACGAGGTGGTGGATCAGGAGGGAGACGGCCCACTCCTGCGGTCCGGCCTGCACCAGAGTGGCGCGTATGGGCCCTCGGGTGAGATCCAGCGTTCCGGTCGCCAACTCCCTGAGTTCTTCATCCAGTCCGCCTGGCGGACAGACCACCCGTTCCATGCGGCTGCGTGCCTCGGCGTCGACGATCTGGCGAAGGCCCTCGGGCTCTATGACGAACCGGGTGCGTAACGCCTCATGCCGTGCGACCAGTTGGTCGATGGCCCACTCCACGGCGTCCGGGTCGACGTCACCGCACAGCCGATGCGCCCAGAGCACCGTGTACCTTGAGCGGCCTTCGGTGAAGGCGTCGTTGAGCCAGATTGCCTCCTGTTCACGGGTCACCGGGTATGCCCTCGGGCGCCCGCCCCGCGCGGTGCGGGAGGCGTCTTCGATGTGGCTGGTCACGATCTACTCTCCCTTCGTGCGTTCGGCGGTCGCGGTCGCTGTCGGCCGCGCCGGGCGCGGTCCGGGACGGACAAGGAGGTTCAGAGCTGTGCGGTCGAGCTTTCCGTTCGGGGTGAGAGGGAAGCCGTCGACCACCCGGACCGATGCCGGGAGGAGGTAGTCGGGCAGGAGCCCGGCCAACTGTTCCCTGAGCGCCAGTGGATCGCTCTCCGTTCCTCCGGCGGCGGGCGGGGTGCCGGGGACGCGGGTGTAGAACAGGGCGGTACCGGTGACGGAGCCGTCGGCGGCGGTGATCCCGACGGCCGTGCTGCTGCGGACCCCGGCGACCGACGAGGCGAGGGCTTCGATCTCGGCCGCCTCCACCCGGTGTCCGCGGACCTTCAGCTGCCGGTCGGTGCGGCCATGGAAGTGCAGTGTCCCCGTCTCGTCCAGGTGACCGAGATCGCCGGTGCGATAGGCCCGCACCTGCCGGCTCTCGAGTTCGACGGTGACGAAGCTGCGAGCGGTCAACTCCGGCTCGCCCAGGTATCCGAGCGCGAGCCCTTGCCCCGCGAGGTGTATCTCGCCGGTACGGCCAGGCGGGCACACCTCCCCCTCCGGTCCGACCACGGCCACCGTGGTGAAGGGCACGGGGGTGCCCAGGGGAATACCGGCCTCACGGTCGCAGTCCTGGATGCGCACGGGGTGCGACGTGGCGTGCATGCAGCTTTCCGCAGGGCCGTAGCCATTGGTGAGACCCACGTCGGGGTGACGGCTGAGGAAGGTGCGCACATGGTGCGGGGAGAGGCGTTCGCCTCCCACGAACACCTGTCTCAGGCCGGTGAAGCAGGTCGGGTCCTCGTCGACGAAGAGGTGGAACAGGGTGGTGGTCAGGCGCAGGGTCGTCACGCCGTCCTGGATCAGGCGGCGCAGCGTCCCGGGCAGCAGGTGGTCCCCGTCCACGAGCACGGAGGTGCCGCCGGTCGTCAGCTGGCCGAACAGCTCGTACGCGTACATGTCCCACCACGGCGGCGCCGCCTGGGGCATGACGTGACCAGCGCCGAAGCCGGGAGGGGGGACTTCGCGGAACATCCGGGTCATCGCCCGGTGCGCGAGCACCACACCCTTCGGTACACCGGTCGTCCCCGAGGTGAAGATCACCGCGGCGGGAGCGTCAGCCGTCACCTCGGCGGCGGGTCCGGCGGCCCGAGGCCGGTCTTCGGCCGCCCGGCGCAGATCTCCGAGGCCCACGCTCAGCAGCGGGGCCCGAAGCCCGGCCGGAGAGCCGTCCGCCACGACGAGCGGGTGCCGGTCGCCGAGCAGGTCGAACACGGCCTCCAGCCGCCGGGCGGGCCACCGGGGGTCGACGCCGGCGTACGCCGCGCCCCGTTTGAGGAGCGCGAGTTGGAGGGCGACCAGCTCAGGCGAGCGCGGCAGCAGCAGCGGCACGATGTGCCCCGGTCCCACTCCTCGGTCGGCGAGTGCGGCGGCGTAGGTGTCCGCGGCCCTGTCCAAGGTTCGGTAGGCGATGTGCTCGCCCCGATGGATCAGTGCCGTCGCCGTGGGCCGGACCAGAGCCTGGTGACCCACTGCGGCATGGAGCAGCTCCATAGGATGGGTCGGCTCAGTCATGAGCGGCCTCCTGCCGCGACGACAACCAGGCGACCAGGTCGCGCAGTACGTGGTGTTCAAACACGTCCACCGGCTGCGCAGAGAGGCCGGTCTCCCGTTCGAGACGGATGCACAAGCGCATGGCCTGCAGCGACGTCCCCCCGAAGTCGTAGAAGCTGTCGTCGGGCCCCACCCGGTCGACGTCGAGCACGTCAGCCATCAGCCTGGCCACGGTCGACGCCCCCTCGGTACCGGCCCCGAGGGTCATCGGCCCGCCTGTTCGGCTATGGCCGCGGCCAGTTCCGCCACCGACTTGTGTCGAATGATCAGACGCATCGGCAGTTTGCTCCCCGTTTCCCGGCCGAGTACGACCATGACCTGGACGGCGGTGAGGGAGTTCCCGCCGGGCAGGGAGAAGAAGCGGTCGTCGTCGGTGAAGTCTGTGTGCTGGAGAACCTCTTCCCAGATCTTCCTGATCAGCGGCCGCAACTCGGCGGCCGTGAGGTGATGTGTGTCCTGAGTCTCAGTCATGTGCTGTCGACGTCCTTCGCTTGTCGTTGTCTATGCGGAAGCCAGAGCGCGATCTGGCAACCTGCCGCTGCGCTGATGGAAGAACCACGCCTGTCCGACGCACAGCAAGACGTTGGCGCACGCCAGGGCGGTCCAGAGCCCGGACAGCCCGCCCGCGGCGGCGACCGGGACCGCCACCAGGGCGAGCGCCCCGTAGCACACGGCGAAGACGGCGAGGCTCGGCACCGTGTCCTTGATGGCGATCAACCCGAACCCGAGTACCGCCTGCAGTGCGTCGGTCATGACCACGACGAGGATCAGCGGGATCATCCCGATGACCAGGTCGCGGGGCTTCGGGTCATGGGTGAAGAGCGAGACGGCCGAGGAACGGAACAGGAGGACGATGAGGCCCAGCGTGATCACGGTGATCAGCGCGACCTTCAGCGAGGCAGTCACGCCCCGCCGCACCCCGCCGACGTCGCGTGTCTTCAGGTACGGGGACATCAGTGGGATCGTCGCCTGCCCGATCGCGATGGCGGCGGTGAACATGACGTTCACCAGGGAGACGGAGATGCTGTGCGCGGCCGCGGTGCTGCTGCTCACCCGGGCGGCGGCGAAGGCGAGCACGCCGAGGACGGCGAACTTGATCAGTACGGTCGCGGCGAGCGGCAGCCCGACCGCGGCCAGGGCCAGCAACGCGCGGGCGTGTGGCCGCCCGAGTCCCAGCCGTCTGCCGGCCAGAATCGTCGAGCGTCGCAGAGCGAGGTGCGCGATCGTGGCGCTGATCGTACTGGAGCACAGCATCGCGATCCCGGCGCCCGGCGCCCCCAGACCGTTCCAAGACCCGGCACCGCCCACCAGGACGAGCGAGAGCACGACGGCCGTCGCCGTACCGGTCAGGCCCGCGCGCATCACCAGCCGCGACCGGCCCAGACCGACCAGGGTGGATGTGGCCGAGTTCCCGATGGCGGCCACCAGCACGCTGCAGGCGAGAAGCGCCGGCAGAACCCCGAGCTGTGCAAGGGTGGTGTCGGGAACGCCGGACGCCCGGCCGATGAGTGGTACCGCCGCCACTGCCAGGGCGCCGAGCAGTCCCGTGGCGATGCCCAGCCACATACCGTCGCGTACAACGGGCAGGAGAGCGTCCGGGTCGTCGTCCTTGGCCGCGACGAAGGGCATCACTCCGCGCATGGCGCCGGCGACCGTCGCCGTTGCCGGCGAGTAGACCGCCAGGGTGACGCCGAGAGCGGCGAGCGAAGCCGTGTCGTGCCGGCCGAGCACGGCGGTGTCGACCAGCGCACCGGCCGACGAGGCGATCATGGTCACATAGAGCGGCAGGGCTGCCAGCGCGATGGTCTTGACTGGGTTCTGCAGGGTCTGTTGCGGCATACCGCGGTGTTCCGTTCTCTCCGTCATCCTCGTGCCGTCCTTGCCGAGGACGGTTTCTCGGCAGCTGCATCGACGTCGTGGGCCAGTTGCGCAGCGAATGTCAGAGGGTGTTCGAAAGGATAGAAATGACCGGCCGGCCAGGACCTGAATGTCACAGACCTCTCGGAGTACATACTCCAGGGCAGAATGACGTCCCGCCCCGCCAGGGTGTCGAATTCCCCGAAATAGGCGGCGATCGGTGTACGGCTCACTTTCTCGACGCCCCGGTCGTAGCGGCTCATCATAGTGAGGTCCATCCGGAGAATGTCAACCAGATACTTCATCAATTCTGGCTCTTCGAAAGCCTCCTGCGGCGTCCCGCCGGCCTCACGGAGAAATTCTCTGAGTTGCTCGTCCGATGTCGGACCGTGAAATCTCCCGGAGCGGCCGGCAAGGTGCGGGGCGGGACTCGCGGAGACGGCGAGCAGGGTCGGCGGCCGGCCTCTCAGCTCCAGTTCCCGCGTGAGTTCGTAGGCGACCAGGGCACCCATGCTGTGCCCGAGCACGGCATAGGGGCCTGGACCTTCGCCAAGCACGACGGGCAGCAGTCGGGACGCGGCCTCCTCGACGGTGGCGCACGGCTGCTGTCCCGCCGTGGCGCCCCGTCCGGGCAGTTCGGCGGCCAGTATTCGCCAGTCCTCGGGAAAAGCAGACACCAGGGGAAGATAGCCGGTGGCGGAACCGCCTGCGTGCGGCATGACGAAAAGCGTGAAGCTCTCCTTACGCGATCCGCGTGGCTCGGATCCGGAAATTCTGGTCAGGTTTCTCAGCCTGGGCATTGCCAAGATTGTTTCCCATCCGCACACCGGGTAGGGTGGACGATCGCAGGTTCGTGGCAGGTGAATACATCTCTCGACCGACGGAGGTCGTCTTGAGCAGAATCGCTTTTCTCTTTCCGGGGCAGGGGTCCCAGATGTCGGGAATGGGGCTGGATTTGACCGAGAGGTATCCGGACGTAGTTCGCCCGTACTTCGAAACCGCCGACGAGGTTCTGGGAATAGGCCTGAGCAGTCTCTGCTTCGAGGGCGACGCGGAAGCGCTCCGGGAGACCTCGGTGACCCAGCCGGCCGTCTATGTGGCGAGCCTGGCAGCCGCGGCCGTGCTCCGTGAGAAGGGGATCCGGCCCGCCGTGGTCGCCGGGCACAGCCTGGGCGAGTACACCGCCCTGGTCTGCGCCGGCGTCCTCGACTGGGTCGACGGCCTGAAACTGGTCCGCAAGCGCGGCCAGTTGATGGCGGAGGTCAACCGCCGAACCCCCGGCCGGATGGCCGCTGTCATCGGCCTTCCGGCGCCGCAGGTGAACGACATCTGTGTGGAGGTCTCGCGAGCGCTCGGCGTGGTCGTCGAGGTCGCCAACCACAACTCGGCCCGCCAGAGCGTCGTTTCCGGCGTCGACAGGGGGATCGACGAGGTCTCCCGGCTTGCCCTGCAGGCGGGCGCCGGCCACGTCGCCGATCTCAAGGTCGGTGCCCCCTTCCACTGCTCCCTGATGGATGACATCGCCGCCGAGTTCGGCCTCAGCCTCGAATCGGTGGCCTTCGCCACCCCCGCCGTCCCCGTGGTGGCCAACGTCACCGCCGGCTACGTGCACTCGGGGGCGGAGGCACGCGAACTTCTGCGCCGACAGCTCGCCGCGCCGGTGCGGTGGCAGGAGACCCTGCAGCTGCTGGCCGGGGAAGAGGTCGAGGGCTTCGTCGAGGTGGGCCCCGGACGTACCCTGACCAACCTCAGCCGTGCCGAGCACCCGAACCTGCCGGCCATGACGGCGGGCACTGTCCGGAACATCGAGCAGGCGGTGGAGAAGCTGGGCTCCGTGGCCGTATGAGGAACGGGCGGCGGGCGGCGGCCCCGGCTGCGCCCGCCGCGTCGCCGGGGCACGGTACACATGCCCCGGGAGAAGACGGAAGGTAAAGGTCATGCCGGCACCCCGGTCGGGTCGAGCGCGCCGACGTACTCACCGGGCTCGAAGGCGAGCGCGTACAGGGCCTGCCGGTACAGAGCGAGCAGTCGTGCCTCGCCCGGGCCGCCGCCGTGCCGGAACACCACGCGGAACGCCTGCGGGTTGTCGACCACCGTCAGATGGAGCCGCCGACCGGGAGCCATCAGGTCGGGGCCCACATCGAGCAGCGGCTTCGTACCGAGCAGGACGGGTTCGTCGTCGTCACGGGCGTAGTTGAACACCTCGGGCAGATCCAGGAATCCGACGAGCCCGGGACGCGTCGCGGCCAGATCGGCGTACGGCACCCCGCTGACCGCCAGCACCTGGTCGACAACCTGCCGCGCACCCTCCAGCACCTGCCCCAAGGTCTGCTCCGCGGGCAGCAGCAGGGGCACGGGCACGACGTTGGCGAAGGCGCCGACCGTCTTCTCGAACCGCTGGTGGAAGCGCCCGTCGAGCGGAACCGCCGGACACGCGGACCTGGTGCCCCGCGACCACGACAGCGCCAGCGCGAACGCCGTCAGATGCAGCGTGAACGGCGTCGTACGCTGCTGCGCACAGCGGGTCCGCACCGCCTGCTGGAGCGCCGGGTCCGGCTGCCACTCCGCCCGGTGCTGTTCCACCACCCCGACCGCTGTCGTCTCCTGCCTGGCGGGCAGGGGGGCCAGCAGACGCTGCCACAGCTCCGCCGCACTCGACGCCCGTTGCTTGCCCGGAAGCCGGTTGCGCCAGGTGAGGTAACGCAGGAAGCCGTCGTCCGGTGCTCGGGCGCCGGTCGGCATGGAATAGGCCTCGCCCAGGGCACGGCACAGGTGATCGAGACCGCGGCCGTCGAGGGCCAGCAGATGGACGGTGACCGCGAGCAGGGTACGGCTGTCCGGCAGGTCCAGCGTGGACACCCGGACCAACGGCTCCGAGCGAGGATCGATCGCCGTCTGCTGTCCCTGTTCGTACAGCCAGGCCGCCGCGTCGGCCGGAGTGACCTGCGGGGGCAGTGCGTAGCGGGTCACGGTCGCGGCATCAGGCGCGTCCGCTGCGGCGAGCGCGGTGTCGCTCGCCCCCACGACCCTCGTTCGCAGCGCGGGCTGACACTCCAGCACAGCCGCCACGGCGGCCGTCAGCCGTGCGGCATCGAGCTGTTGCCCTGTGTCGTAGACGGCCGTCTTCTGCCGGTCGGCCCCGGGACGGTCGGCGAGCGCGACGAGACCGGGAGGCAGCGGGATCTCTGCGTCGGCTGCGGGGACCTCCTCGTCCGGATACGAGGCGCCGAGCACCTGCCGGCTCGACACCAGCCGAGCGACGCGCTCGGCGGTACCGCATTGGTAGAAGTCCGTGATGGACAGCCGGACGCCGAAGGCCTCACGAACCGCGTGAATCAGCCGGGTGGCCAGCAGCGAATGTCCACCGGCATCGAGGAAGTCGTCCTGCGCGTCCAGCCCGGGCGCCTCCAGGATCCGGCGGAAGGCGTCCAGAACCCCGGTCAGGATCTCGTCGTGCTCGGACGGCTCGCCGGCGGCGCGGGCCACCGGCGGCTGCGCGCCCGGGGCCGGCAGCCGGGCCGGGTCCACTTTGCCGTTCGCGTTCACCGGCAACTGCTCGACCAGCGTGAACGTCGACGGCACCAGGGCAGCCGGGAGTGCCTCGCGCAGCCGGCCGCGGATCCTGCCGACCACGTCCCCGGACCCTGGCGCGGGAACGAGATAGGCGGCGATGTGCTGATCACCCTCGGTCCCGCGTACCACCAGAGCCACATCCGCCAGCCCGGGGTCCTCCCGCATGACGACTTCGATCTCACCGATCTCCACACGGACACCACGGATCTTGACCTGTTGGTCGGCCCGCCCGAGGAACGCGATGTCCCCCGAGTGCAGTAGTTGCGTCCGGTCCCCACTGCGGTAGGCACGCCGCCCTCCGGGGAGACGGACGAACCGCTCGTCGGTCAGCGTCTGGTCGCCCAGGTAACCCGTCGCCACACAGGGGCCCGAGATGACCAGCTCGCCGACGCTGCCCCAGGGCACGGTCCGGCGTGCGCGGGCCCCGACGATGTCCAGGGTGACGTTCTGCAGCGGCTTTCCGATCGGTGCATACCGGGGCCACTCGCGCGGGGGGACGGGAAAGACGAACGATGTCACGACGTGGGTCTCGGCAGGTCCGTAGTTGTTGATCAGCCGGCAGTCCGGGAGCCGTTCGAAGAAGCCCAGCATGGCTTCGCTGAGACGCAGTTGCTCACCCGTGACAGCGATCTCCCGCAGCGAACTGAAGGCGGCGGGGTCCTGCTCGAAACGTGCGGCCAGCGCCTGCATCAGCGACACCGGAACGATGGCCTTCTCCACCCGATGGCTGAGCACGAACTGGGCGAGCGCATCGTGATCGTGTTTGGTCTCCTCGTCCACGACATGCAGCGAACCGCCGGCGCACAGGGCGGCGAACATCTCGTGGAAAGCGGCGTCGAAACCGAAGGACGCGAACTGCAACCAACGGCGTGCCACCGTGTGGCGCTCGGTCTCCCAGTGGATCAGATTGGTCAGTGCCCGGTGCGGGAAGTGGATCCCCTTGGGCTTCCCCGTGGTACCGCTCGTGTACGTCACGTACGCGCCGCATTCCGGATCGACCCCGTCACCCACGGCCGCTCCGTCCCGCACCGGCAGGTCGGACAAGTCCGGCAGGAGCATGAGCGGCTGCCCGAGCTCCCGCACGAAGACCGCATCCCGCTCGTCGTTGCACAGCGTCAGTACGGGCCTGCAGTGCTCGGCGATGGCGGACAGACGCTGCCGGGGATGGGACAGGTCGTAGGCGACCGCCGTACCGCCTGCGCGCAGCACCCCGAGCAACGCCACGGCCAGCCGCACGCCACGCGGCATGGCCAGGCCCACCCGGGCCCCCGCGCTCACGCCCTGCGAGGCAAGGAGGTCGGCCAGGCCGCCGGACAGGCGCGCCAGTTCCCCGTACGTGAGCGTGTCATGTCCGTCGCTCACCGCCACGTGGTGCGGGTGGCGTGCGGCCTGTTCCGCGAAGACGGCGTGCACGGGAAGGTCGGGCACGTCGACGACCGGCCCGGCCAGCGCGGCCGTCGTACGCTCCACCGCGCCGGCGGGGGCCACGGCGCAGGTGTCCACGGCCGTGTCAGGGGTCTGACACAGCTGGTCGAGGAGGAATCCGAACGACTCCTGCCAGCCGGCCACCGTCGCCCGGGTGAAACGCTCGGTGTCGTGGACGAGACGACCGCCGATCGCTCCCTGGTCGTCGGTCCACCAGTCCAGCGACAGCTCGTAAGGGCTGGTCGCGCGGTCGAAGGGCAGCGGCCGCAGCTGCAGTCCGGCCGGCGGAGCCGGAGCCATGCTGCCGGGGGCGAGCATGTTGAACAGCACCCGGAAGACGGCAGAGTCGTTGCGTTCGTCCTTGTGCGTGCGTTCCAGTTCCCGGGCAAGGACTTCGAACGGCAGGTCTTGATGGTCCATGGCCCGAGCCACCCGCCGTGCCGTGTCCCGCAGCAGGGAGCGGAAGGTCTGATCGTCGGCGATCCTGAACCGGATGGGCAGCGTGTTCACGAAGTTGCCGATCAGGTCGTGCGTCTCGATGCGGTGCCGGCCCGAGATGGGGCAGCCGATCACCAGGTCCTGCTGGTCGCAGATCCTGGACAGCAGCACGGCGAAGGTGCTGAGAACGACCACGAAGGGCGTCGTCGACTCGGCCGCGGCGAGTTCGCGGACCCTGTCGGCGGTCGCCGACGGCAGAGTGAAGACCGACTTCGCCCCTTGGTATCCCCGTTGAGGTCGGCGCGGGCGGTCGCCGGGCAGCTCCAGCGGTGCCGGGAGGCTCGCCATCTCCTGTCGCCAGAAGGAGAGCTGACGGTCCGCTTCGGCCGACTTCAGCCAGCGCGCCTCAGCCTTGGCGTGTGCCACGGCAAGCCCGTGGATCTCCGGCAGGAACGGCTCCTCGCCGCCGGTCCGACGATTGTAGAAGGCGTAGAGGTCGCTCAGCAGGATGCCCGTTGATGTGGCGTCCGCGACCAGGTGATGGAGGACGAAGACGAGCACGTGCCGCTCGGGGCCGGTACGCAGCAGCTGGGCGACGAACAGCGGGGCGCGGTCCGTGGCGATGGTGCTGTCGAGAAGCCCCGCGACAGCCGCCCGCAGAGCCGTCTCGTCCTTGACGTCCACGAGGGGCAGCTCCACCGACACCTCCGGCACGACCACCTGCACCGGACGGCCGGCGGACCTGCGGAACGCCGTGCGCAACGTCTCGTGCCGCGCGACGAGATCCCGTACCGCCTCTCGCATCGCGTCGACGTCCAGCCGCCCGCGCAGATCCGCCAGGACCGGCACGTTGAATGCCTCGGCGGCACCTTGGATCTCGCCCAGGAAGAGGAAGCCCTCCTGCAGCGAGGTGGCGGGTACGTCCCCGTCGTCGGCCTCGGCGGTCTGCGACAGCGGCTGCTGGTCATCCTCGCCCGATATGGAGTCCGCGGCGATCCGGGCCAGTCCGCCGGGGGTCGGGGCCTCCATGAAGGATCCAAGCGGCACGGCGCACTTCCAGCGGGCCCGGGCGAGGGCCACGACCCGCGTCGCGAGGAACGAGTCGCCGCCCAGCGAGAACAGGTCGTCGTCCAGCGACACGCCGGTCGTGCCGAGCGCCTCGGCGAAGATCTCCAGTGCGGTCCGCTCCAGGGCGGCGGCCGCGACGTCGCCCTGCGGCTCGTGCTCCGACGGCCGGACGGTCATGCCGGAGCGACCGGCCTGCACCCAGTAGCGCCGTCGGTCGAAGGGATACCGGGGCAACTCGACGAACCTTCCCGGCCCCGCGACTCGCGCCAGCCGCGCCCTGTCCCGGACGAGTCCCGCCACCCACGCCAGCCCCAGGCACGCCGACAGAGCCTCGTGGCCGACGCCGGCCTCCTTGGGAGGGGTGACGGTGACCGCCTCGGGGAACAGGGCAAGGGCATCCGACAGGTCCGGCCGGTTGGGGATCGGCAGGACGTCGATCACCGCCGGTACCCGAGGGGGCAGCGTCCGCCGTCCCGGCGCCGGGGCTTTGGTACCGGCCACCACCGCGGGGCCGGGTACGCGTCCGGCCGCGCAGACCTCGCTGCCGTCGGTCGTGTACCACGGGATCTCGGCGGGGTGGAGGGTCACGTCGGCGAGGGCCCGGGGGGCTTCGGCACCGTCCGCCAGGCGCCGAAGCACGCCGGGCACGTCTGCGGCGGCGACCACCCCGCATAGTACGGCGGCCGCGATCCGGTGTCCTTCGTCGGCCACGACCGCACCGGGGCGTATCCCGTGCTCGGCCCACACGGCCGCGATCCCCAGGTCCGCCAGCACGGCCAGGGCAGCGGGCGCCGTTTCCCGCGCGCGGGCGTGGGGTTGCCCGCTCAGCCGTTCCACCGCATCGCGGAAGGCCGGCTGCTGTGCGAGCAGCGAGTCGATCGTCTCGGCGGGGAGATGCCCCTGAGTCAGTACGAACGCCGGATTCCGGTCGTAGAGCGCGGCATCGACGGCCTGGACGTCCAGCACCACCGGCTCGTCGTCCCCGCGCCACAACAGCGCCCGCCGCAGCGGGTGGAGGCTACGGCGGCTCGCGAGCGCGGCGGCGACGTCGCGCGCCTCGCCGGCGCCGCATGTGCGGACGCGCGCGAGTAACTGGTCCTGCAGGAGAGTCAAGGAGGCAGCGGACTTCGCCGAAAAGGGCAATGCCTGCGCGACCGCGTGGATCTCATCCTGTCGCGGCGCTGCGGGCGGGGTGGGCGCCTCTTCCACGAGCAGGTGCACGTTGGTGCCGCCGACGCCGAAGGAGCTGACTCCCGCGAGCAGCGGCTCGGGCCCGGCCCAGGGCCGCAGTGTGGTGTTGACCCTGAACGGTGACGTGTCGAAGTCGATGTGCGGGTTGGGCCGTTCACAGCCGAGTGATGGCGGAAGAGTCCGGTGCTGCAGAGCCAGCACCGTCTTGATCAGGCCTGCGATCCCTGACGCCGCATCGAGATGCCCGATGTTCGACTTCACCGAGCCGATCGCGCAGTAGCCGACCCCGTCCGAGGTCTGCCGGAAGGCCTGGGTGAGCGCACTGACCTCGATGGGGTCACCGAGCGGGGTACCGGTGCCATGGGCCTCCACATAGGAGACACGGTCGGCGGTGACACCCGCCAGCTGGTGCACCTCGGCGATCAGTTCCGCCTGTCGCTGCGGGCTCGGCGCGGTGTATCCGCTCTTGTGGGCTCCGTCGTTGTTGATGGCGCTGGCCCGGATGACCGCGAGGATTCTGTCGCCATCCTCCAGGGCGTCCTCCAGCCGGCGCAGCACCACGAGGCCCACGCCGTTGGAGAAGACCGTCCCCCGTGCGTCGGCCGAGAAGGGACGGCAGCAGGCGTCGGGCGAGGAGATCCCGCCCTCCGTATAGCTGTAGCCGATGTCATTGGGGTTGATGGCGGCACCACCGGCGAGGACCGCGTCCGCCTCGTAGTCCAGAAGGGCGCGGCAGGCGTGGTGCACGGCCGCCAGGCTCGACGAGCAGGCGCAGTCCACCGCGAGGGCCGGCCCGGTGAGACCGAGCCGGTATGCGACCTGGGTCGCGGTGTAGCCGCGGTCGTTGCCCATCAGGACCCGATGAAAGCCGAGCGGCTCGACCACCTCGGGGTGCGGCAGGAGATTCTCCAGCAGGTAGTCCGAGATGTTGACGCCGAGGTACACCCCGATCCGGCCGGGTGGAGCGGCCGGGTCCAGGCCCGCGTCCTCCAGCGCGTGCACCGCGGTCTCCAGCAGAAAACGCTGCTGGGGGTCGGTGACCGTGGCTTCCGCCGGAGTCATGCCGAAGTAGTCCGCGTCGAAGAGCGACGGATCGGCGAAGCGCTTGCGTACGGCGATGTGCGAGCCGTTCTCGGATCGTTCGAGCCTGCCCGCCCGCTGCAACTCGTCCCGGGGGACCACCTCACGGGGATCGACGCCGTCCCGCAGGATGTTCCAGAACTCCTCGGCCGAGTCGGCGCCGGGGAAGCGACAAGCCAGCCCGGTCACAGCGATGGCCTGCATGTCGTCGTCGAACCCGTGTCCGGCATCGCTCATGGTGCAAATCCCATCCGGTGAAGAAGAAGGTGAAGTCACGTCGCCTTGCGTGCGAGAACCGGTGTCAGTCCCCGGAGCCGGCTTCGGGTCGTCCGAGGGCGTCCGCCCGGCGCCGCCGCGCCATCTGCTGCATCCTCTGCCGCCGGGTGGTGGCACCGGTCTGTCCGGCGTTGCCTTCATGGGGACCCGTCTGCTCCTGACCCGCTCGCGTCGAGGCGGTCGTGCCGTCGATGTGCGCCGCGTACGCGCGGACGCTCGGGCAGCGGAAGAAGTCCACGATCTGGGCTTGCGGGTGGACAAGCCGGCGCACCTCGGAGAGCAGCCGCGGGACCAGCACGGATGAGCCGCCGACCTGGAAGAAGTCGTCCGCAGGACCGACCCCGTCGTCTCCGAGGACCGAGCGCCACACCGCGAGGAGCCGCCTCTCCAGATCGTGCGCAGGTTCCGCCGACGCCTTGGTGGACCGCTGCAGCGGCACCCGCGGCAGCGCCTTGCGGTCCGTCTTGCCGCTGCTGGTTGTCGGCAGGGCCGTCCGGGCCACGAACACCGAAGGCACCATGGGGCCGGGCAGCCTCTCATCGAGGGTGGCACGCAGCCGTGTCTCGTCGAGTGCCGTGCCTGCGGCGGGCACGTAATGGGCCACCAACGCTTGTCGCTCGCCCTCCTGCTGAAGGACGACGGCGCACTGGGCCACACCCGCGACCGAGTTCACGGCCTGCTCGATGTCCTCCAACTCGATCCGGTAGCCGTGCAGTTTCACCTGGTTGTCCATACGTCCGACCAGTTCGAGCGTCCCGTCCGGGCGCAGCCGGGCCATGTCCCCCGTCCGGTAGACGGGGCCTTCGGTGGCCGGCGCGGGACACGAAGGAAACCGCCGAGCGGTGAGCTCCTGGTTGCCCACATACCCGTGGGCGACTCCCGCGCCACCGATGACCAGTTCGCCGTACATGCCGACAGGCATCGGGTTGAGCTGCTCGTCAGCGATGTGCACGGACGTGTTGGCCAGCGGGCGGCCGACGAGCACCTCGTCGGGGTCTGCGGGCACCTCCCAGCAGGTGGACCATACGGTGGTTTCCGTGGGCCCGTACATGTTGAGCACCTGGGGGATGCCCAGCGCCTTGAGCCGACGCGCCAGCGTGAGGTCGAGGGCCTCGCCACCCACCATGAGTGTGGTCAGGGCGCCCAGGGCCTCCTCGGCCCGGGGCAGGCCGAGGACGGTGCGCAGCAGCGTCGGGGTCGCCTGCAGGGCGGTGACCCCCGAGTCCAGGATGAGTTCGGGGATCGAGGCGGGCGTATCGCCCGAGGTGTGCGGTGCCGCCTGCCGCAACGTCTCCAAGTTCTCCGCCATGACCACGGGGATGCCCCGGGCCAGGGTCCACAGCAGCTCCACCACCGCGATGTCGAAGGTGGCGGCGGTGACGGAGAGCCACACGGTGCCGTCGGCCGGCCGGACCGCCTCGTCCAGCGCGACGAAGAGGTTGGCAAGGTTCGAGTGAGTGATCTCCACACCCTTGGGCTTTCCGGTGGAGCCCGAGGTGAAGATGGTGTAGGCGGACTCGCAGGCCACCGAAGGCGCCGTACCATCGGGTGTGGCGAGCAACTCCTTTGCGTCCAGACGCAGGCTCCGGCCGGCAAGGTGGCGCTCCCGGTAGGTGTCGTCGACGACGAGTGCCACGCAGTCCGCCGTCCCGATCATGCTCTCCAAACGGCTGTCGGGCGCGGTGCCGTCCAGCGGCACGTAGACGAGCCCCGCCGACATGATGCCCAGGAGCGTCATCACCAGCTCCGGTGAGCGGGTCATCAGTACCCCGACCCGCTGCCCGGGCCGCAGACCCCGGGCATGCAGACCGGCCGCCATGGCCCGCGCCCCTCGGGCCACGGTGGCCCGGGTGGTCGAGGTGCCTCGGAACCGGAGAGCGGGCAGCTCCGGCTCCTGGTCGAGGCGGGCCAGGATCTCCTCGTGTACCGGACCGCACGGGACGGGCCGTGCGGTCGCGGCGTTCCATCGCGCGATGCGCGCGGCGCTGTCGTCGTCCATCAGCCCCAGGTCGGCCAGCGGACCGTCCGGAGCCTCGCACATGCGTTCCACCAGCCGCCGATAGGCGGTGACGAGCCGGACGGCGTCGTCCTCGTCGATCTGAGCGGTGCCGTAGGTCAGCAGCCCGCGCAGCTCGCCGTCGACCTCGCGCAGCCGGAACATCAGCTCGTACTGGGCGGAGTAGGTGGGCACGGGATACGGCGCGGACTCCACGCCGGGCAGCTCGAACTCGCTCTCGGGGAAAGTCTGGAAGAGGAAGACCGTCTGGAACACCGGGGCATGGGCGCTGCTGCGCTGTGGTGCCGCGGCCTGCACCACCTGGTCGAAGGGCAGCTCCTGGTGGGCGAACGCCTCGTAGGCTGTCTTCCGGGTCGTGGCCAGGAAGTCCCGCACACTTTGTGTCCCGCTGACGCGGGTCCGCAGGCTGATCGAGTTGAAGAACAGCCCGGGAGTGTTCTCCAGCCCGGGGTGGGGTCGCTGTGCCAGCGGGCTGCCCACCACGATGTCGTCCGTACGCGCCATACGGGACAGCAGCAAGGAGTACGCGGCGACGAGCGCGGTGTACAAGGTCGAGCCTGTCTCGGCGCACAGCGCCTGCACCTTGGTAAGGAAGGCCGCGTCGTAACCGAATTCGAGTCCGGCGGCCCGGTAGCTGGGGACTGCCTCACGCCGCCTGCCCGGGACGAGGCCGACGGGGGCGGGAAGGTCGGCGAGCGTCCGGCGCCAGTACTGCCGCTGCCGCTCGGCGTGCTCGCCGGCCAGCCATCCCTCTTCCCAGGAGGCGTAGTCGGCGTACTGGACGGAGGGATCGTCGAGGCGCGGCGTCCGCCCTTCCACCCTCGCGCGGTACAGCTCCGCGAGCTCGCGTCGGAGGATGTCGGTGGACCAACCGTCGGAGACCACATGATGCTGTGTGACCAGGAAGATCCATGTCCGGGGGCCGGTGCGGACCAGGTCGAAGCGGCTCAGCGGGGCCTTCGACAGGTCGAACCGGGTGGACACGATGGAACGCACCAGGTCCTCGACGTCCTGCGCGTCGGCCTCGTGCTCCAGGAAGGCCGTCGGGCACTCCGGCACGATCGTCTGCTGCAGCCCGCTGTCGCTCTCGGTCAGCGCGGTGCGCAGGATCTCGTGGCGCCGGACGAGGTCGTCGACCGCTGCGTGCAGTGCCGTGACGTCCAGGTCGCCCCGCCATTTCACGGCGAAGTACATGTTGTAGAGCGGCAGGTCGCTGGCGAGCTGTTCGCTGAGCCAGAGCTGCTGCTGGGCACGGGAGGCAGGCAGACGGCCGCCCCGGTCGGCTCGCACCAGGTCCAGGGAGCGGCCCGCCTCTGCGTCCCGGCCACGCTGAAGGAAGCGGATGATGTCTTCCTTGTTCTCCCGGATGGCCTGTTTGAGCTCGTCGGTCAGAGCGTGCGCGGGCCCGGTGACCGACAGCTTGCCGTCCCGGGCACGGATACGGACACCTATCCCGGCCAGCCGTGTGAGGAGTTCCGTCGTCGTCGCGGTCTTCACAGCTCGAACGTCCCCATCGTCTCCGTGTCGTCGGCAGCCGAAAGCTCGGTGTACAGGCGGGCTGAGACAAGCCGTTCCTCGACCAGTCCGGCCATCCCGGCCGGAGTCTCGGCGTCGAGAAGATCCCCCAGGGGCACCCGGACGGCAAACCGCTCCCGCAGCCGGGCAATGATCTGGGCGGCTACCAGCGAGTGCCCTCCCAGGGCGAAGAAGCTCGCGTCCGGGGTCACGTCGTGCACACCCAGTACGGCCTCCCAGATGGCCGTGACCTCGGCCAGTACGTCGGCGTCGTCCGCGGCGAGCGCCGCCGAGGCGACGGCGACGGGCGCGGACTGCTGCCGCACCGGATCGACCACCTCGGGGACAGCCCAGTGCCTCACGGGCTCGAACGGATAGCCGGGCAGTACGGTGGTACGTGCCGCCGGGTCCCGGACGGCGTCCCAGACGAGGTCCGCTCCACGCTCCCAGCAGTGCCCGAGTAGGGCCAGCCAACTGTCCCGGTCGGCAAGCGCCCGCAACACGTCAGGACGGTCCTCGCGGCTCTCCGCGGCGGCGCCGGCCTCCTGCCCGCCTTCCATCACCACCACGTGTGCGACCTCCAGGAAGTCTTCGACGGACGGAACCGAGCCGGCCGGGAACGTCTTTTCCGTGGTCACACACCGCACGGCCGTGCTCAGTGGCGCACGCCGTGCGGCTGCCAGTTCCTTTTCCATCGAAGTCAGTTCCCGGTCGCAGACGCTCAGGTCTCCGCCGTTCAGGACGATGTCCCGCACGCGCTCCAGGCGCACCGCGCACTGCAGGGCCACGTCCCTGTCCAGCGCGCCCGCGGCGGCCGCGGCCGGGAAGATCCCGGATCCCACGGCGACGAGCACGTCCGGCACCACCCCGAGTCCGGTCAGGGTGGTCAACGCGGCGTGGACGAGGAGAAAGGCCCGTTCGCCACCGGAGGAGTTCTCCGGCGCGCCCTCCGGCAGGGGCAGCAGGCCCGGCAGCGAAGGCGCGGCGTTGGCCTTGCCGGTGAGGTCGACGGTCAGCTGGATCCGGCCCTGGGGGACGGGGGCCGTGTCATCCTTGAGCCTCGCCTGGAGCTCCGCGGGTGAGGAGGCGACGTAGGCCCGCCGCAGTTCCCGCGGGGCGCGACCCGCCTGAAGGGTGTGGGCGACATCCGGCCAGGTGCCCGCTGTCAGCCCGGCCAGCACGTCCGCGAGCCGCTCCCGCAGCCGCTGGAAGGCGGCCGGTGTGTGGGCCGAGAGGGGGAAGAGGTACGGCTGCGTCGCCTCGGCACGCGGGTCCGCCGCGGGAGCCGGTGTGTACTGACCCAGTACGACGTGCGCGTTGGTGCCTCCCACGCTCAGCGCGGTCACCGCGGCGCGACGTGGATGGGAGGCGTCCGACCAGGGCCGCCGCTCCCCGTTCACGTACAAGCCGCTTGCGGCGAGGTCGACGGCCGGGTTGAGCCACGTGTGACCGACCGTCGCCGGAATGACGCCCTCCCGGACGGCGAGGATCGCCTTGATGAGGCCTGCCATGCCGGCCGCGCTGTCGAGGTGTCCCACAGAGGACTTGACGGCGCCCACCGCGCAGGGGGCGGTCACGCCGAGCTGTCCGCGGGCCTCCACAAGCGCTGCCAGCTCGATGGGGTCGCCGAGCGGGGTGCCGGTGCCGTGCGCCTCGACGTAGCCGATCGTGCCCGGATCCACCTGCGCTTCACGGAGCGCGGCCAGGATGACGTCCCGCTGGCCGCGCACACTCGGGGCAGCGAAGCTCTGGCGGTCCGCGCCGTCGTTGTTCAGGGCGGTGCCGTGGATGACCGCGTGGATGACGTCCCCGTCCCGGACCGCGTCGTCCAGCCGTCGCAGGACGACGATACCGACGCCGCTGCCGGGTACCGTCCCGTCAGCCGTGCGGTCGAAGGGACGCAGCGCCCCTCCGGGGGACATCACACCGCCGTCGTGCGCCACATAGCCGTGCTCATGGGGAAGCTGCACGGACACCGCACCGGCCAGGGCCACATCGCAGTCATCGGCCAGCAGGCTCCGACGCGCCAGGTGAACGGCGGTGAGCGCGGTCGAACACAGGCTGCTGACGAAGACACTCGGACCGCGCAGATCCAGGTGGTATGAGGCTCGCAGTGGCAGCATGGCCGGCGCGTCGGACATCCCCCGGTGGCTGCTCTCACCGTCGCCGGGGGAGGGCAGGAGGGCGCCGTATCGGTTCTCGCCGCTACCGCAGAACACCCCCACCCGGCGCCCGCTCGCCCGGCCGGCCCAGCCTGCGTGCTCCAGCGCGTGCACCGTCTCCTCAAGGAAGAGGCGGTGCTGCGGGTCCATGACGGCCGCCTCGGCGGGAGAGATACCGAAGTACGCGGCGTCGAAGTGTTCGATCCCGTCCACAGCTCCCGACACGGAGACGTACCGTTCGAGGCCTCGCACACCGTCGGGTACTCCCTTGGCCCGCGCCTCGTCGTCCGTCAGGGGCGTCAGGAAGGACGCGCCGTCCAGCAGGTTGCGCCAGTACGTCTGGACGTCGCGGGCTCCGGGAAAACGGCAGGCCATCCCCACCACCGCGACGGGCTGCCGGTCACGCTGTGCGCTCATGCTCATGCCTGCTCCCGAGGTGTGTGGTGACGAGTGCTCAGCGCGTCGGCGAGGGCCGAGACCGTCTGATACTTGAACAGGTCGGTGATGGGTATGTCGGCGGAGATCTGCTCTCTCATCCTGCGGTGGAGTCTCACCGCTGTGAGCGAGGTGCCGCCCATTTTGAAGAAGCTCAGCGATCGCGGAACCTCGTTCTCCGGCAGCCCGAGCGCCTCGGCCCACAGCTGCGTGAGGTGCTGTTCCAGAGCGAGGCGCTGCCGGCCTTCGGCCGCGGTCTCCTCGCCGTCGGCGGGGACAGGCAGGGCACGCGTGTCGGCCTTGCCCAGGGGGGTGAGGGGAAGACCGTCCAGATGAACAAGGTGATCCGGCAAGCTCTCCGCGGGCAGCCGATTCGCGAGGTACGCGCGGACCTCCTCGGCCGAGGTCCCGGCCGGCGCCACGAAGTAGGCAACCAGTGCATGACGGTGCTCGGGATGCGCCTGCACGACAGCGTCAGTGACCTGGGGATGATCCAGGAGCAGACGGCGGACGGCATGGCCGACGCCCCGCGAACCGCGGACGTCCGACGCCTCGGCGTCGCGCCCGAGCAGTTCGAGCAGGCCGTCCGCTCGAACCCGGGCGAGGTCTCCGGTGCGATAGAGCGACCGCTCCGCACCTTCCTGCAGGCTTCCGGCGAACGGGTCCGCCGGGAACCGCTCGGCCGTCAGCTGATCGCGATTGACGTAACCGGTGGCCACCGGGGCTCCGCCCAGGAGGAGTTCACCGACGAAGCCGGGCGGGAGCAGTTGGCCCCCCGCGCCCACGACCCAGGCCTGGGCGCCGTCGATCGGCCGGCCGATGGGCGGCACCACCCAGGTGGCTTCGTCGCGCGGGGTGCAGACGTGGAAGACGGCGCCACCCGCGGTCTCCGGCGCGCCGTACAGATTGACGACGCGTGCCGAGCTCGTACGGCTGACGGCGTCTACGACGGGCTGATCCAACACTTCACCGTGGACGAAGATCCAGCGCAGTGCATCACAACCGTCGAGGCCACCCGTGGTGAGCACCGCTTTCAGGAGCGTGGGCACGAGCTGCGCAATGGTCACGTCGTACCGACGCAGCTCGCCCGCGAGACCCGCCGAATCCTGACGGGGTGTCGCCGGAGCCACCACCACCGCGGCACCGAGGGTCAGCGGAGCGAGATACTCCCACAGCGAGGCGTACGATGCCGGTGAGGTACTGAAAAGGAAACGGTCCTGTGTCCGGAACCCGAACTGCCTTTGCTTCCAAGCAAGGTTGTTGGCGATCGCACGGTGGGGAACGGCGACCGTCCTGGGCAACCCGCCGTCCCCGTCGACGGTGATCAGATACGCGGGGTCGTTCTCCTCAATGCAAGCCTCTGCGAACCCCTGCCCCGCCACGGACCCGTCCGGCTCGACGCGAACGACAGGAACGCCGCCCGGGAACTGCAGGCCTTCCGTGCTGTCTGCCAACACCGCTGCGACCCGGGCGTCCTTGAGTACGAACGCGCGATGCCGCGCGGGCCGTCCCATGTCCACGTGCAAGCAGGTGAGACCGCTTCGAAGCACAGCCAAGGCGGCAGTGACGAGCGCCGCGGAAGGCAGAAGACACAGGGCGACCGCGCTGCCGGGAGGCAGACCTAAACCGGCCAGGCGCATGGCGAGGCGCCGGCTGTCCTGATCCAACTCCCCATACGTCATCTCCAAGCCGTCGGCCATGACGGCCACGGCTTCGGGCATCGCTTCCGCGCACGCGGCAAAGGCCACCGGCACGAGAGGTGGGGGCGCCACCTCCTCTGCAAAGGAAGGACGTTCCTCTGCTTGCCGGAGGTCGGAATCTGCGACCAGCTGCACCTCCTGGGCGGTGATGTCCTGGCCCGCGAGCATCTGCTCGAGCACCCGCGTCAGAGCGCGTGCCAGGCTTCGGGCCACCGAAGAGGGCCACGGACCTTCCCTGAAGTCCAACCGTCCCGTGACCACCGAGCCACGCACGTGGACCGAGAAGAGCAGATCTGCCTTTCCGTCACGAGGAAGGAGCGGAATCCGCTCGGCGACGACACCGGGCAGGGAGAGCCCGGTGTCGTCCTCCGTGTCGTTGAGGGACATCACCGCGGAGAGGCCGACCGCCACGGACGGACCGTGGTCTCGTCTCAGCGCCTCCCACATCGGCCGCATCGAAGCCCCTTGATGGGCGAGCAGTTCGAGAACGGAGTCCTGGACCTGCTCGACATAGTCACGGAGCTGGAGCTCCCCTCTGCCGGGCGGCCGGAAGGGCAGGAGTTCGGAGAACAGTCCCACGGCGCCCTGGTACATCGACCTTTGCCAGTGGACAGCCGGATAACCGATCAGAAGGTCGTCGCTCCGGTAGAAATGCTGAAGCGCGAGGGAGAACGATGCGAGGAGGACGGAAAACGGTGTGACCGACAGACTGTCGCACCTCTCCACCAGATCCCGAGGCAGCTCGACCGAAACCGAAGATGCACGCAGCGAACGACCAGCCTGGGGAAGAGCATCCCAGGTATCGGGGAATGTCCCGAGTCGCTGTGCGTAATCTCGCCAGAATTCGGAATGCTCACGACCCTCGGCGGACTCGTTGAACTCTGCCTGCGCGGTGGCGTACTCAAAGTAGCCGTCCCGTGGGACGGTGGCCGGCGGGTCGGCCTCTTCCGTCAGGGCGGCCCGATACGACTCCGACAGGTCCGACATGACGAGGGCCACCGACGGGGCATCCACCGCAATGTGATCTAGCACCAGCAGGAGAACCGCTTCGCACGGAGCGGAGCGAAAGAGATGAGCGCGCATCCGTACGGGGGATTCAGTAGCAAACGGGATCGCGGCGGCAGCGGAAATCACGCTTTCCATGCGCTCATCAGGCACGTCTCGCACATCCAGAACGGACTCCGGCGTCTCGTGGACCACCTGATACGGAGGGCCGTCGTGCTCTTGGACGACAGAGGTGCGCAGAACGGGATGGAGGTACAGGAGCCGGCGGATCGCCGAATCCAGGACGGACGCATCCAGACAACCTCTGAGACGATAGGCCACCGGGATGTTGTACGCGTCGCTGCCCGGATGTAGCTGCTGAGCTGCCCAGACGGCCTGCTGCTGCTGTGTGGTGGGCCGGACACGTCCAGCCACAGATAAAGCCATCTCGAACCGACCCCCGTCGTCTTTGAATTACGCGTTAAAATGGCCACCGAACGCCTTGAAGCCCCACGTCAGCCCGAAACACCGGATGGAACGTAATGAAATGACCTGACGGGAAATAGTGAGAGAGTTACAGATAGGCATGCCACACAGGAGTGACGATGTCAGGCGCGCTTACCCTTCCGATCTCGCCTCCGCTTGGGCTTCCATACAGCCGCACCTTTTACATGTGCTTCGCTGCCGAAAATGAATCATGGACCAGAGGGGGACTTCAATTTTTATTATCGGAAGATGGCCGAAAACTATGGCCGAGATACTTAGCTTCACAGTGCACCCATCGGGGCGTACGCCACTCCTCCACACCCTCGCTGCGCCACGCGGGAGGGGGTGACCTCTCGACAACACACACACGAAAGAGTAAAGAGATCACAAAGGATGCACCATCGAGGAGCGAGTTGAGCGTCCGTTTACTGACTTGATAAAGATTGCGATGGATGGAGGAGTTGTACGATTCATGCACTACGTGCGCTATCTGCAGCGACTCCCCCAGACGGACAGCCGCTCTCCGAGGGGTCGAAATCTCGCCACGGCCACAGCGACCGTAATGGCCAAATCGGTCCGGCGGCCCATACGGCACGCCGGCCATAACGAAGGGGTCGCGTACCAAGGAGATCCGCAGGATCACGTGACCGACGGTTGACGAGTGCCCTGCCGCAGTCCGCAGCGTGGACACCGCAGCATCCATGTAGCGGGTGTCGGACAGCGTGAAGGCGTTGAGGACCAGGCCGAGCGCACCAATATGGCCCTCCATGCCCTCCTGAGTGCTGGTAGTGCTGGCCGGCGCGGCCCTGGAAGACCTTCCGGGCGAGGGCGTGGCGGCCTTCTTGGAGGTTGGTATGGGCCTTGATCTGGCGCCGGTAGGGCGGCTCGTCGGCCAAGCGCAGGATGTGCGGGCTCTTGGCGATCCAGCCGTAGTACGCGATGGCCTCGCCGAGCACGGTCGGTCGGCCGTCGCGGAACAGCATGCGGATCACCTCGTAGGCCCGCACCGCGCCGGTGTGGACCGAGCCGGTGATCCACAGCACGTCCTCCCTGTTCCGCTCGATGCGCTCCAGGTCGACCCGGCTGATGCGCCACAGCTTCTGGTCGAGCAGATCCGCCGGCTGTGTCGCGTAGGCGACCCGGCCAGGGGCCGTGCCTCCGAGAGCTGCCGCGGCGAGGGCAAGACTGACGCCAAGGACGCCGCCGTCATCGCCGACCAGGTTCGCACCCGCCGCGACCTGCAACCCTGACGCACCGGCGACGAGACGGTCAGCGGCCTCGAGATCCTGGTGTGGCGGAAGGGTCGCGTGGACGTGGTCGGGATTGGATGCTGTCGACGTGGCGGCGCTGAAGCACAGCTGCGACGGTGGCCGACTCACGGACGAACGCTGGAACGCGACTGGAGGATTTCCCGGGCATTTGAGTGTCAAGCGATCACACGCTGCGTACCATCGCGTCACGCATGTACGTCCACGAGAGACACGAGGATCCCATGAGCACTGGCACCAAAGCCGCCGGAATCCAGGACGACTACGCCCAGCAGATCGCCGGCGACCTCTCGGAGAACCAGACTGCGCAGGAGCAGGTGCGGAGCGAACTCCAGCGGCTGCAGGAGGAACTGCATCAGCTGGAGGACAACAGCCGGGTCCTCCTGAGGATGCAGGAGGCTCTGGGTATCCCCGCTGAGACTGCGTCCTCGCAGGCCGCCAACCGCGGCGCGAAGCGTGCCGCAGTACCCTCCGCGCGGAGCGCCTCCCCGGCAGGGAAGAAGGTCGCAGCCTCCAAGACTGCGGCTCCCGTCAAGGCCCCCCGGGCAAGGAAGTCACCGGTCAAGGCCACTTCAACGGCCAAGGACACGGGACCGTCCTGGCTTGAGCTGATCACCACTGTCTTCGCCGGCCGAACGGAACCGCAGTCGGCCGCCGAAGTCACCGAAAGCATCAGCACCGCACACCCCGAACGCAAGGTGCAGGCAACAGTCATCCGCAACACCCTTGAGCAGGCTGTCTCCCGCGGACTCCTCGAGCGCTCCAAGCAGGGCCGGTCCGTCTATTACATCCGCGCCGCCACCCCCCTGGCAGAGGCTGACTCCGCTACACCCCAGCAAGCCTCGTAGCCGACTCATCGCAAGCCGCACGACATCTGAATCCGTGTCGGAAGAGGCGTCCGAGAGCGGGTTCACCGGGTGGCATCCGCAACGACGTCACGCAGCTGATATGGATGCATCGATGCTGATGCGCCCGGCCCGCGGCCAGCCCTGAGCGCCGGCCCGGTAGTGCTTGCTCACCGGCGTCGCCCAGGACCCCGACCTTTCTGCGCGCGAAGCCGTCCGACTCTGCCACCGCAGGGCGGTCAACCGCGGCCCACCTCGTTCGCGTCTCCAGAAACCGCCGCAGGGAGCGTGCGAGGCTGCGGCGGCCAGGGCCGAGTCCGGAGGAGAGGGCCTCTCGGTCGACCGCCAACGGGCGTCCGCCCGCCGTCGTGCCCTCTTCGGCCGGGTATCGAGCGGGGGGGCAGGCCGACGCTCGTCACCCGTGTGCCGTTCAGCGGGGGAGCCAGGTGCGAATCTCAAGGTGGGTGATGTGGGCATGGGAGTGGATGCGGCCTGTTTCCACGAGCCACTGTTGGACGGCTGCGGTGACGTCCCCGCCTGTAGCGTCCACGCGACGGGCGAAGTCGGCGGCGGCGAACCCGCCGGTGGCGGCGGAACCGTAGGAGCGTTCCTCGCTCTGGTCGGGGCGCTGGATGGTGTCGCGGCGGATGCCGGCTGAGTCGGTGCGGCTGCCGGAGGGGTGCACGTAGTCGGCCTTGTGGAGGCGGACGGTGAAGGCCAGTCGCAGCCCGCGCCGGGCGGCTTCGGCGATGAGTGGACGTAGACGGGTGGAGCCTGAGGCGATGGCCTGGGCGCTGACTCGACCGGTGCCGCTTCCGCTGGGGGTGATCAGTACTGCTTTGCTGCGGACGCGGGCGCGGGTGCCGGCGGCGGTGATTCGGCGGGTGACGTGGGGGGCGGCGAGTGCGGCGAGTGCGGGGATGTCGCTGATGCCGACCTGGACGGCGTCCAGGGCGTGGGTCAGGGCGGGGATGAAGGCTGCGCCTTTGCCTCGCGTGTAGAACTGGGAGACCAGGGACGGGTCGCGGTTGATGATGCGAGCGACATCGCGTTTGGTGAGGCCTGCGGCCTGGAGCTGGTCGGTGAGGCGGGCTGCTTCACCTGCGGGGCGCAAGGCGGCGCGGCGGTGGGGCGGCATCAGGCCTGCTCCCTGTTCCGGGTGAGAGCGGCGCGTCCGGCGTCGCGCAGGGCGAGGAGGTCCTCTTCGGTGCTGGGGGCGGGGATGGGGCCGGTGAGGTGGCCTTTGTTGAGGTAGTCGCCGGGCTGGTTGTGGTGGGGCCAGTTCTGAGGGGCGGTGAGGTAGAGGGCGTCGGTGCGGAAGGCGACGACGCTTCCGGGCGGGGTGTGGAGGGCGCCGACGAAGGTGTTGTCGGCGCGCATGCGTTGGGAGAGCAGGGCGGCTCGGGCTCCGGACCAGATGCCGGCGGCCCACTCGGGGTGGGCGTAGGGGTCGCGGGCGAAGCCGGTGGGGCGTTGCCAGGTGATGTGGTCGTGGTCGAAGGCGATGATTTCGGCGTCGGCGGGGACGTCGCGTTCCATGGTGCGGGGGGTGGTTCCGGTGACCATGCGGGGGCGTTGGGCGAAGGAGCCGATGCCGTACAGGAGGATGGCGCGGACGGCGCGGGAGGCGAGGTGGGCGGCGGTGCGCTGGGCGGGGGCGCCGTGGAGCTGGGCCTGGGCCGCGAGGCGGGACCAGGCTTCTTTGAGTTTCTTCGACCAGTCGTCGAGGGGCTTGCCGTCGTCGAAGAGGAGTCCGTCGAGGATTTCGATCTTCCAGGGCTGGATGGGGTTGGCGAGGGCGGTGTAGATCTCGGGGCCGCCGGCCCAGGTGGTGAACGTGGTGCCGGGGGTGGCGGGGTAGTGCCAGGCGCGGTCGCCGGGGGCGGGGGCCGGCAGGATCCCGACGTGGTTCCAGCCGGTGGGGACGGTGACGCGGACGTGCCAGTGGCCGCAGCCGAAGAGGGCTTTGGTCTGTTCCTTCTCGGACCAGGTGGCGAAGGTGGTCGCGGTGATGCGGCGGGGGGTGCCGACGCCGGACTTCCAGGTGTGTTTGGCGTAGGCGAAGGTGCGGTCGTACTCGACCAGGGCGGACAGCTGCTCGGGGACCCGGGGCGGGGTGATCAGTTCGGTGCGGCCCTGCCCGGCGGTTGCGTGGAGCAGGCCGCGGAGCTCTTCGGACAGGACGGGGTAACCGTCGGCGTACTGGCCGCGTTCGGGGATGGTGCGGGTCCACAGGTCGCGGCCGGTCTGCGAGGGGGATCCCATGATGACGGCGTCGGGCCAGTGGGAGCGCAGGGTGGTCCACAACAGGACGAACGCGTCGCGGACGATGGCGGGCGCGATGTCGGTGGTGTCGAACCACTCCCCCGCGGAGCGGATCTCGACGTGCTGTTCGCCGCTGTCGCGCTGGTAGCGGCCGACGGGGTTGCGGGGGTGGACGAAGTGCCCGGCCAGGCGGTCCTTGCCTCGGCCGGTGTCGGTGCGCCAGCCGGGGGCGGGGGCGTTCAGCCAGGCGGCCACCGCGTCCTTGAGGTAGGGGTGGCGGTCGGCGTCGCGGTGCCAGGGGGCGCCGGCGGTGATGTAGATCCGTTCGACGCCTTCGGGTACGGCGTGGAAGACGGCGGTGAGGATCTCCCCCACCGAGCCGTGGCCGAGAGCGAGTTGGAGGGTGCGGTCGCGGTGGACCAGGGTGCCTGTGGTGGCGTCGAGGAAGACGGTGGAGCGGGCCTGCTGGGTGAAGTTGGGGTGGGTGGAGGCGAGGTTCGGGGTGTGGGTGAACCAGCTGTCGCCCTCGGGGCCTTCGGGGATCGAGGGCAGGGCACGCTCGCGTTCCGTGGGGGCCGGTGTCGGCGCTGGTTCGAGGGCCGGCTGCTGCTCAGGGGCGGTGACGATCCGGGGTGTCAGCGCGGGGGCGAGGGCGCCAGGAGTTTCCTCCTCCTCGGTCTCCTCCGGAGCCTGCGCGGGCGCGGGCGCGGTCACCGGGGCAGGCTGCTCCAGCGCGGTGTGCGCGGGCTCGGCGGCGAGGGTGGCCGGGGCCAACGCCGGAACCAGGGCGACGACCTCGGCCAGACTCAGCCCGGCGGCTGGCGCGATCCGCTCGGCCTTCGCCTTCTCGTACTCGGCCAGCAGGGTGATCTTCTTGTCGCGTTCGGCTTCGAGGCGGGCCAGCGCCGCTTGCGCCTTCTTGATGTCGTCCCGCAGCACACGCAACTCACCTAGAGCAGCGGCGTAGGTCTTGGCGTCCATCACAGTCCCTAGGAAGTACGGGCGTAGGCGATCGCTCCGCCCGAGTGGGAAATCAGGCGGGTGCCGAGCAGCAGTCCGGCGACTTCTCGGGGCTCGACGTCTGTGGCGTGCAGTCGGGTAGTGGGGCGGGCCAGGTCGGTGACATGGCCCGCCAGCACAGCGTCGGGGAAGGCGTGGCGGCCGCCTTCCATGTCCCAGGTGTCCAGTCCGGTGAGGACCGCGACCACGTATCCGGACAGAGTCACTGGCAGCACTCCCCCGGCCGCAACGCTCGCCGCGTCACAGCGCCACCAGCCCCGGAGGGATTTCAGCAGGTCGTCGGCGCTCAGGTGTGCCGCATAGCCGATCCAGTCCCGGTCATCACCTTCGAGGGCGGGCTTGGCCACGTCGACACGGAGCACTGCGATCTCGCGGACCGGCAGCTGATGGAGCGGTGCAAGCCGTCGGTCCCGCAGAGCCTGGACCACCTCCAGTGGCACCATCACGCGGTTACCCCGGCGGGACAGGCCGGGCAGTACGCCAGCCTGGACAAGGCGGCGGAAGGTAGTGGCCGCGCAACCCAGCTCGTCCGCTGCCTGGCCAGTGGTCAGCAGCATCCCTTCACCACCCTTCAACTCCCGTGACACGGCATCGGATGCCAGACGATAACGACTCCTCCCCAAACGATGCAAGCCGACTCCAATATCAGAGTCCGCTTTTACATCGGTGGCGTTGGTCTGGCTGCTGGCGACCGTCGGCGCCTGGGGACCCGTGCTCGGCATGCCGGCAGGTGACCGATGCCAATACCCTTCAAGTGCGGCACAGGGACGGCGTGAATGGACCTGTCCGGGCGCTCCGGCTCGCGGCAGGACAGGTCCACAACCGACTCCGAACCTGGGCTGCCGCACTTGGAAACGCGCCCTGACGCCCCTGCTCACGCAAGCCCGAGGTGCGGCCCAGCCAGGCCTCCTCGACAACGGCATCAAGTGGCGGGCGGTCCCCGCCATCGGACATGACGGACGCAGAGTGGGCGGTCATCCGTCCTCTGCTGCCGGTGCCGGCCTGGCTGGCCTGACCGACGCACGTCGTCGCTACGCGGGGTCGGCCGCGCCGGCCTCCTGTCGTTGACCATTCCCGCCGACCACACCACGCCCTAGACTGCGACCGCTCCAAAACCTGGCGATCATCAGGAGGGCGCGCAAGATGAATCGAGCACTGATCAGCGCATTTGCGGCCGTGACGTTAGTCGTGTCCGGGGGAAGTGCCGCCACCGCTTCCGACGGCGCTCCGCCGCGCACCACGCACGGCCCTTGCCAGTACACACAGACCCCGGACGAGCCGCCCGCGCGTCATGTTCCATTGCCGCCCGACCCACGGCGCACCCCTAGCCGTGGCACGGTTGACATGGCTGTTCCGACCAGCCAGGGTCCGCTCCCGCTGCGTTTGGACCAGGCCAAGGCGCCGTGCACGGTCCAGAGTTTCCTGCACCTGGCACGGCACGGGTTCTACGACCGAACGGTGTGCCACCGTCTGACGGCGTATCCGACGCTGAAGGTCCTACAGTGCGGCGACCCGACCGGTACCGGTGAGGGAGGGCCCGGGTACAAGTACAAGGACGAGCTACCGGTGGATCTGCCACCCGCACCGACCGATCCGACCGGCGCGCGCCGCCTGTACGGGCGCGGCCTGCTGGCGATGGCCAACGCCGGTCCGGACACGAACGGCTCACAGTTCTTCGTCGTCTACGGCGACTCCGCACTACGCCCGAACTACACGGTGTTCGGCACGGTCGGCCCCGACGGCCTGGCAACACTCGGCAAAACCGCCGCCGGAGGAATCGAGCCGGCCGCGGAGGACCCGGCACCGGTCGACGGCACACCCGTGCTGCGGACCGAGCTGCTCCGCGTCCGGCCGTCCTGCCGGCATTATTGGTGAATCCAGCAGCGCTGACCGGGCGCAGCTAACTCTGGCCGTGCCGGTCGGCTCCATAAGGCCGACCGGGGCACAGGGTCGGGCGGGCAGCCTGTGGTCGTGCTGGATACGGCTGCTGCCGTCCTCTGGACGGCTGCGAACGGCAGGCTCGAAAACCCGCTACGCGGGTCCTGGCCGGAACGCATGGGGTGGCGTACCGCGGCGGGGGAGCTGTAGCGCAGAGGTGGACGCGCCCTCTTGGCAAGAGGGGAGGACGCCGGTTCGAATCCGGCCGCTCCCCGCCGTGCAGTACCCACGAAACGGCCGGCGCCGGAACGGATCCCGACACCCGTGGAGACCACGGGTTGGGGGCCCGCCGACCCCCGGGGGCGTAGCGCGCGCCCGGTTCGGGTCATGTGGCCGGTGCGGGGCGGCCCCGGCCGTACTGCGTCCCGCGATCGGGGGACCGGGGCCTGTCCCGCACACTCCCTACCGGCACGGGCCGGGCCGGAGCCTAGCCCTCCGGGGGCCACAGTTCACAGAATTTCGGTCACACGTACGACGCCGGACCTGATCTCGATGTGCGAGGCGCTGGCGGTCGGGTTGGATGCCGGCGACCGGGGCGGTACCGGCGACGTGTGACGGCTGTCGGCCTACCCGCGGTCGACAGCGCCGCGGGGGCTGGGAGCAGCCCGTCCGAGGGTGGCTCCGCAGCAGTCGCTATTGCACCCCTTGACCGAGTATGGCCGGGCGTTGCCGCGCGGGGCGAGGGGTGAGCCCCGCCCGGACAGAGTGCTCTCCCCCGGCCGATCGGGGCGACGCTCCGCAGATGATGGGGGTCCCTGACGGCTTCGTGCACGGGCACGGCGGACGCCCGGTCAGCCCGCCGGCGCGTCCACGTCCTCACACGCACTGCTGGCGGCCGTCTCGGGCGGAGTGGCGATCGCTCCTGCCAGTGCTCCCGCTCCCCCACCAGGCCCCGCTCGGCGGGCTCGGCGTACCAGGCCCAGGCTTCGGTGCCCGTGGTGCCGGCGGTCGATCCGGACTGGATCGCGATCACGTACTGGCGGCCGGGCTCCAGGACCGCGTAGCGGTCCGGGTCCTCCGTGGCGTACCGGCCCGGGGTGCCGCCGTTCTTCACGCCCGGCCACTGCCACTCCCGCACCGACCATCAGCGGATCAGCTGAAAGTGCTGCGGCCCTGGGGCTTGGCCGGGCACCGTAGGGTCCCAGAACGTCATGGCGCGGCCGGCACGGAGGAAACATTGACTACGCCTCGGCGCCGCCCGCGTGCCAGGTGGCCGGCCGGATCTCCAGGGACCGCGGGTACGCGCTGATGCCCGGCTCGCCGTCGGTGCCTGAGCCAGCATGCCGCGGTCGCGTGCCTCCTGGATGACGTGTGGAAGACCTGGACGAAGTGACGGCCCCTTCCTGTCTCCCCCTCCCCGGGGAGGGGGAGACAGGGCGCTGGTTAGAGTGCGGGGCGGACCGTTCAGGTCCGCTCGCGCTCTGGGGGGGTTCGCGTGTCCGAGTACCGTCTCGTCTTCTCCGCCGCACTGGTCACCGCTGGCTGCCTGCTGCTCTCCGCCTGCGGAGGCACCCCCGCACCCGGCGGCGCCGACCGCCCGACGGACGGCACGCGCACCTCCGCCGCGCCCGCCCCCTCGAAGCCGACGCCCACCGCTCCGTTGCCGGCGCCGAGGGCGGCGGGCGAGGTACCGGACACCGCGCGACTGGTGGAACTGGCGCTGCAGCCGGGCGAGACCGCCGGGGTCCGGGAGGACGGGGGCAGCACCCACAGCCTGGACGAGGTCGAGGTGAGGCCGCTGTTGCCTGCCGAACTGACGGCCCCCTGTACCGCCATGTGGGGCCTGCTCCGCCAGCGGGGCGCCCACGCCGCCGTCTCCCAGACCTTCGACACCGAGGAGCCGGGGAGCCCGACGGTCAACTTCCTGTCGTCCTATGCGGGGACCGACGCCGTGACGGTCTTCGGCCGGCTGCGCACGGCACTCGCGGGCTGTCCATCGGTGGAGGAGGACGGCCGCACGGTGACGATCTGGTACGAGGACCTCGACACGGGGGGCTTCCCGGAGGACACCCTGCGCATCCGGATGACCATGACCGATGCGGGCTCCACCGGCCCCGCCGAGGTCATCGACCGCATCGTGACCCGGGTCGGCGTGTGCGTCACCGACCTCTCGGCGACGGGAACGGAACCGTACCCGCGCGTCTCCGAGACGCCCGTCCTGCGCCAGATCGACCGTCTCCGGGCCGCTCAAGGACTCTGAAACCGCGTACGGCCCCGCCCCGACGGCTGGCCGGGTCCCAGGCACCGCCCGGCCGGACCATCGCGCGCCCCGCGGTGCTCCGGCCGTCCACCGCGACCGGGGCCCCGTCCGCCTCCACCAGGCCCCGCACCGCCCGCTTGCTCGCGCGGTACGCGGCGCCGTCCGCCCGGGCCTGCTGTGCCGCCGAGAACGAGGCACGATTCCTGGACTGCTCGCGGACGCGGTCGTGGACGGTCGAAGTAGGCGTCAGCTGATCCGAAGACCGACCGCCAGCGTCAGTTCAAGGACCCGGTGTGGCGATGCGAGATCCGGAAACAGCTCGCGCAGCTGCGACATCCGGTACCGGACCGTCTGGGGATGGACGAACAACGCCGCCGCCACCTCGTCCCGCCTGCCCTGGTGCAGCAGCCACGCTCGCAACGTCTCCTCCAGCCGCCGTGCCGTCGCGACAGGCAAGGTCCGCAACGGTGCGAGGGCTCGGGCACGCAGGTCTGCGAACGCTTCCACGTCGGCGCTCAGCACCAGCTCGGGCAGGTGGTCCTCGGTGTCGCGGATATCGGAGGAGAGGGAGCGCGCGCGTACGGCTCGTGCGTACGAGGCGGACGCACGAGTCCATGGCCGGGCCGGGCCGACCACGGCGGTGCGGTCGGTCAGCTGCCGCAAGAGATGTGACCGGTCGGCATCGGGGACGAGCAGCACACCGGTGGCGTCCGGCAGATCGTCGAGGACGAGAGTGCTCGGGTCGAGCGCGCGGTAGGCAGGCCGGGCCTGGGCGGCGGGCAGCAGGACCGCGGTCAGCGAAACCGGAGGCTGCCACCCGGCCCGTTGAACAGAGGCCAGCAGCACCTCCGGGCTCGCGCCGGTGAGGAGGTCGCGGGCCAGGTGTTCCAGGTGGCGCTCGTGGGCCCTGCCCCGGGCGGCCAGTTCGTCGGCGTGGCCCGCGGCGCTCGCGGCAGAGAGCTCGTCGATGTAGGCGAAGGTCAGCTCGGCGAACTTGGCGACCTCGGCGGCGGGCAGACCTACGGGTACGGCACCCGCTGCCAGGCATCGCCAGGCCACGCGGGCGCCGACGCGGTAGGCGCTGAGCAGGGCGTCCATCGAACGGCCGTCGCGCACCTCGCCGCGGCCCAGCTCGTAGGCTGCGTCACCGGCGTCGCCGCCTGTGGCGTTCCCGCTCGCGAGGTCCAGGTAGTGCCCCAGGGCGGTACGGACGGCTCGGCGGATGGTGGCGCCCATGCGGCCCGAAAGGGCGTTGGCGTAGGGAGGGACCTCGTCGATGATCGCCTGGACGACCTCGTCGGCGGTGGTCTTCAGCGCGGCCCGAAGTGCGGTGACCGTCGTCTCATCCAGGGCCAGTTCGCTGGCCCTCCGGATTGCATGGCTCACGGTTTTGTTCCCTGCGAACAATTCAGCCGATCAGATTTACGTCCTGCGGTCAGGACTTTACCCCTTGAGGCGCAGCAAGCTGGAGTCATGACGAGTGCAGCCCTCCGCAGCAGGGCGTGGAAACTGCTGGAGATGGTCACGACGCCGCTGCTGCCGTCGGACTACCTCGACCTGGTCAGCCCGCTGCGTGCGGGCGCTGACCTGCGTGGGCGCATCGAGGCCGTGCACCCCGAGACGGGTGACGCCGCGACTATCGTGATCAGGCCGGGACGGGGCTGGCGCGGCCACACAGCCGGTCAGTACGTGCGGATCGGGGTCGACGTCGACGGGGTGCGCCTGTGGCGTGCCTACTCCATCACCTCGCCGACAAGCCGCCAGGACGGCCGCGTCACGATCACCGTGAAGGCGGTCCCGGACGGCAAGGTCAGCAACCACCTGGTCCGCAGGGCGAAACCGGGCACGCTGGTCCAGCTCGACCAGCCGACCGGTGACTTCGTGCTGCCGCAGGCCAAGCCCGCCAAGGTGCTCTACCTGACGGCCGGCAGCGGCATCACGCCCGTGATGGGCATGCTGCGCGACATCGAGTTCGACGACGTCGTCATGGTCCACTGCGCGCCACGGCCGCAAGACGTGATCTTCCGCAACGAACTGCACGACCTGGTCGCGGACAAGAAGCTGCGGCTCACCGAGGTGCACACCGATACGGACGGCATGCTCGACATCGCCCGTCTCGACGAACTCGTGCCCGACTGGGCCGAGCGTGAGACCTGGGCCTGCGGGCCCGCGGGCCTGCTGGACGCCGCCGAAGAGCACTGGACCGAGCACGGCGTACAAGAGCGCCTGCACACCGAACGCTTCCGCCCCGGCATCGTCGTCGCCGGCGACGGCGGCGAGGTCACGTTCAGCGCCACCGGCAAGACCGTCGACGCGGACGGCGCCACGCCGTTGCTGGACGTCGGCGAGGAGGCCGGCGTGCTCATGCCCTCCGGGTGCCGCATGGGCATCTGCTTCGGCTGCATCACGCCGCTCAAGGCGGGCGCCGTCCGCGACCTGCGCACCGGCGAGATCACCGAGGCCGAGCCGGGCGTCCTCATCCAGACCTGCGTGTCCGCCGCGGCGGGCCCCTGCGACATCGAACGGTAGGAGCACCTTGACCGCCATCGACCCCACCGCCCACCTGACCGCGGAGCAGATCGAGGAGCTTGGCCGCGAGCTGGACGCGATCCGCGACGAGGTGATCGCCGGCCGCGGCGAGGAAGACGCCGCCTACATCCGTAAGGTCATCTCGGCGCAGCGCAAGCTCGAGCTGGTCAGCAGGGGCGTGCTGCTGTTCTCGATCTTCCCGCCCGCGTGGCTGCTCGGCACCGCCGGTCTGTCCGTGGCGAAGATCATGGACAACATGGAGATCGGCCACAACGTCCTGCACGGCCAGTGGGACTGGATGCGAGACCCGAAGATTCACTCCACCACCTGGGAGTGGGATCACGTCTCGCCGTCCGAGCAGTGGAAGCACTCGCACAACGAGCTGCACCACACGTACACCAACGTGATCGGCAAGGACAACGACCTCGGCTACGGCATCATGCGCGTCGACGAGGACCAGAAGTGGCACCCGTTCCACCTCGGCCAGCCGCTGTGGAACTTCATCAACGCCTGCTTCTTCGAGTACGGCATCGCAGCGTACGACCTGGAGCTCGGCAAGAACCTGCACAAGCGCCGCCGCAAGGACCCGGAGTTCCGCGCGCGGGCCAAGGCCGTGGGCCGCAAGATCCGCAAGCAGGTGCTCAAGGACTACGTGATCCACCCGCTGCTGTCGGGCCCGTCGTTCCTCACCACGCTCGCCGCCACGTTCACCGCGAACCTGGTCCGCAACATCTGGTCCCACTCGGTGATCATGTGCGGGCACTTCCCCGAGGGCGTACAGGTCTTCGAGCGCCGGTCGATCAAGGACGAAACGCGCGGCCAGTGGTACCTGCGCCAGATGATGGGCTCGGCGAACATCAGCGGCAGCAGGGCCATGCACTTCATGACCGGCAACCTGTCGCACCAGATCGAGCACCACCTGTTCCCGGACCTGCCGAGCAACCGGTACGCCGAGGTCGCGGTGAAGGTGCGCGCGCTGTTCGAGAAGTACGAGCTGGAGTACGTCACCGGGCCGCTCCCCAAGCAGGTGTTCTCCGCGTGGCGCAAGGTCTTCCGGCTCTCACTGCCGAACAAGAAGCCCAAGGTCAAAACGCCGGACCGCGAGCAGGAGCTCGTCGCGGCCTGATTCCCGGTATTGGTTCAGATCTTTCGGCCGTACCGGCGGCACCGCCGGTACGGTCAGCCGCGGTGGAACAGGTCTGCGCCTGCCGACCGGTGCCTTCCTTTTGGCGCGGTTCCTTCGCCGCCGGGAGCCTCCCGGCCTTCCTGGCGCCACCCATTCCCCGCGGGCGCGGGGTCGACACTTTCCGAGCTGCTATTTTATCGGCCCGGGTGGCTGTTCTCATTCAGTTGCTTCGCGGCGGAGGAGACCTGCCCGTACAAGTTGACAAGCTTTCATCCGGCGTAGCGGCGTGTCACCACGTTATCCCCCGCCGACCGGAATCCGAGGTCAGTGCAGGAGCTGGGTGACCCCCGGGCCAGGTCCTCGCCTCCCGCAACCGGACACGCCGTCACCGCCGCCCGTGGCAGCTGCTCACGGGTGCACGTCCGGCTCCCCTGGCCGGTGCGGTCTGCTGCCGGTGGGAGCGGGGCCTCGGCCGGGGCCGGCCGGGCGGCCGCTGCAGTGGGGGTGGTGATGGAGCGGGAGCGGGCCGCCGCCGGAGAGACGCGGGGGCCGTCGGGGACCGGGATACCGGGCGGGGCAGGGCGCGCAGAGCCTGGCCGACCATGCGGCCCGCGAGCTCGGAGGACGACCCCCGCTGCCAGGTGATGTTGTCCATCAGCCGGGCCTTCAACCGGTCGCGCAGGCCCTGCTCGACTTCGGGGCTTCGGGCGATGTCGGCCATGCGGGTCGCGAGCAGGGCCAGGCGCGGGTAGCGACCAGGAGGGCCGTGTCCCGCTCGGAGTCCTTCGTGATGGTGACGAGTCGGCTGTTGGCCACCGTGTCGACGCCGAGCTGCTCGAGGGCCGCGGGCCGGTCGGACAGGTCCAGGTCGTTCGGGACGCTCAACCCCTCGGTCAGCGGCCCCACATCGCGCGGGCATCCGCGCTCACCGCCACCAGGGCCGGTCCCGAAGCCTGATCCGGTGGCGGAGCAGCGGCCGGAGCGGGGACCGGGGCCGGGGTGGGCGCCGCCCACGGGTCACCGGTCGTTCCCATGCGCGCGGCCAGCACGTCCCTGTCCGGTACCGCGCGGCCGACGGCGGGTGCAGGAACGTGAGCACGTGCGGGGGCGGTGGCCGCCGCCGGGGCGGGCGCGGCCGCGGGTGCCTGGGCTGCGGCCGCGGTGGTGACGGCGGCGACGACGGCGACGGCCTGATCGACCCCGGCTCCGGCGACGTGCGCGTCCACGAGGATCCGGGAGACGTCGATGCCGCGGGCGTCGAGGCGGCCCATCGCGGCCGCGATGTCCGGCCAGGCCGGGGAGGAGAGGATCGCGTCGCGCACCAGGCCTTCGGGCATCGTCGTCTTGAGGAGGTCGGCCCACCGGTCGGTGCCCTCCGCCTTCGTCCGGGGCCGCGTTCGCGGTGACGGCCTGGTGGACCCCGGAAGTCATCCGGCCCATCTGCGGCGGAACCCCGCCAGGTCGACACCGGCCTGCTGGAGACCGACGAGCCGACAGGCCAACTGCGGCCAGTCCGCGCCCTGCATCAGCACGGCCAGGACGTCGTCGCCGAGGTGGCCGCGCAGCTGCTCCGCCGACCAGCCCGGCACCATCGCCCCGGCGTGGATTGGGCTCAGGAGCAAGGCGCCGGCCCGGATCCCGGTCGTATGGCCATGCGGCTCGTGACGGCGAGCGTGTGGCGGGTGGTGCCGGTGCACGGCGAGATGACGCAGTCGTTTTTGGGCAGGGTGGCAGCCCGGTACGGCATCGAGTTCAGGGAGCTGCTGTCAGCGGTCGCTGAGGTGGGTGGGCTGTCGAATGTCATGGGCCGAGCACGTCCGGACAGCTGCGCTGTGCCGTGTCGCGCCGCATCACCTGGACAAGGCGCTGCCATATTCCGCTCGCCGGTCCGCAAACAGCCGGACGGCAGCTGGGACTACATGCGGGGCTACGGCCAGTCCTTCGAGCGGCTGGCCGATGCCGTCGACCCCGTCGCGAAGGCTGGACCATGCGCGCGGCACGCGTGTGCCTTCTCAGCGCAGGACTTCGACCAGCGCGATCCAGGAGATGACGAGCGCCGTGATGATTGCCACGATCGAACCGGCGGCGAACCATACGATGCCCTGTGGCGAGCCGGTGACAAGGAGCGCGGCACCGACGAGGTATGCGAAGGGCGCCACAAAGCCGATGGCAGACTTACCGAATTTCATCTGGTTGTCGGGGTGGCGGTTCTCGTAGATCCGTCGCGCCGCCTGCACCTGCAAAAGACCTGCGCCGACTGCGAGTGCGGCCATTGACAACCCGTACGACATCGGCGAGACCTCGGGGACAAGCCCCACTGCAGAACCCGAGAGCGCCAGCACGAGGCCGGCGATGCCGCCAGCCAGTCGCGATGTGAGCGACGGCGCTTTGACGACCTCGGCGATGTTGACGCTTGCCGCCACGATCACAAGGCCAGCGAGCGCCCCCGCCGATCCCATCATGGCGACATTGAAGTCATTCCACCCTTCCAGGTATTCCACCACATTTCATACCCTATCGGAATTGATCAGAAATTCGCCCGAAGGCTGCCTGTGTGTGGCGGCCGCCGGAATCCGGCCACGCAATCGACCGCTTCCCGCACCGGCGGCGCGGCAGGCGCAGGCGCAGGCGCGGGTGCGGGGGCGGGTGCCGGTCCGGCAGGAGGTGCACCCCACGGATCGTCTACCGTGCCCATGCGCGCGGCCGGCACGCCCCTGGCCGACACAGCAGCATCTGCGGCGGGCGCCGGAGCGGAGGCCGCGGCGCCCGCACAAAGCAAGGCTCCCCTGGCTCAACCTGCCAGGAACGGCGGCGATACGCCGCGGGCGGCGGGCCGGCGCTGGAGTACTTCGAAGGGCAGCCGGCCGGCCACGCCGCCCGGTCGGTGCCCGGGACCACGACGACCCGCACCAGGGACAGAGCGACTCCCGCCTGCCCCGTCACTGCGACGGTGAAAATCTGCGAACCAGCCCGCCCAGTCGATCATGAACACAAAGTGAAAGGATGTGCGAGATGCTCGTGTACAAGGACGCCCTCGGCTACACCCAGGACGAGCTGTTCAGCGACGCGTGCCCCATCGAAGACCTCCCCGCCCTGTACGCCGTCACCGCGCGGACCATCACCAAGGGCGCCGGGGTGATCGCGGGCCTGGACAGCACCTACGCTTCCGGAACCGGCGATGACACGTCCGGCGACGCCAAGTCCGCCCAGGTCATCAACCTCGTCGACGCCCACCGCCTCCAGGAGACCGGCTACGACAAGAGGGGCTACGCGGAGCACCTGAAGGGCTACCTCAAGGCTGTCGAGTACCGCCTCACCGACCACACCCCGACGCCGTCGACGCCTTCGCCCGCCCCACCCAGAACGGCAACTGGACCTTCATCTTCTGGAGGCACGGCCTCACCACCCAGAAGTACTAGCCCCCCGCCCCGCCACCCACCCAACGGGGCCTGCCCCGCGACACACGACAGCGCGGGCCGCCACCAGAACGCGGCGGCCCGCGCCGGGGCTCCGTTCCTCAGGCCGCGGTGCGGCCCGCCGACTCAGGCGAGGACGTTCACGGCCCTGGCGACGACGAGTCCAAGGATCATGAGGGAGAGGACGGACTGGAGGGTCATGACGCTCTTGGCCCAGGGAGCGAGTGGCATGACGTCGGTGGGGCTCAGCGCGGTGGAATTGGTGAACCCGAGGTAGAGGTAGTCGATGTAGTGGGGGCGCCAGTGCGGGGCGTTCAGTTCGGGGCTGAGATGTTGGGGAAAGGCGAGCGCCGGAGTGGGTGGCATGTGGTGGGCCCGGGCGGCCGGCCCTCCGCTGTCGAGTTCGAAGTACAGCAGGGAGAAGGCGAGAACGGTGGAGGACCAGACGCTGCCGCCGGCCAGCAGGAGGGCATTGGCGGAGTTGGTCTCGTGCCCGCCGTGGATGAGGTCGTCGATCAGCTGGACGGTCGACCAGACGGCGCTGCCCACGAGCACGACGACCAGGGCGATCGCCACCGAGCGCAGGACGGTGGAGCGGCGGCTGATCCGCCCGGGGTCTCCCGAGATCAGCGCCACCAGCAGGAGGCCTTCGGCTAGGGGAAGCGCCCATCGGGGTCCAAGACGCAGGTCGTCGGGCAGAAGCAGGGTGAGGACCGCCGATGCGATGACCGCTGCGGCCATCGGCCAGCGGCTCTCCGTGCGGACAGCAGATCTCGGATGCGGCTCGCGCGGGCTCATACGGTCCGTGTCGGACGGGTTCGGTCCGGTCACGGCCGATTGCTTCCCGGGCCCGGTGGCAGCTCAGATCGCATGTGCCGCCGAGCTCATACGGTGTCGGCGTTGCGGATGCTGCCGGTCGTCCTTGGTGTGGGATTCATGTACCGCTCCTTGCGGGTGAAGGCGTACGGGGCGGCTTGTCCCGACGGCCTCGACGACCGCGCCTGGGACGCTCGCTCGGGATGACACGGCGCCGGACCTCGGATCCACCGTAGACCGGGGTGATCAAGGTCCGCGGCCGACACGCTCTGCATTCACACGCCCGCCGAGCCGCAGGCCGACAGGACACGGCGACGAGCCGCATGATCAGTCGGCGGCTTCGCCTGCTGCAACAGACCAGAGACCCCAGCGTTCTCTTCTACGGCCTTCACCCCATCCCACGCCCCACTCCTGGCAACAAGGCGGACTCTGGGCCGGGGTGCGTGCCGTTAGCTGTCCTGCGCGGTCAGGAGCAGGACCAGGGCCTCGGAGCGGGTGGTCCCGAGCGCGGTGGCCACCGCTTCGGCAGACATCCCGTCGTCGCGCAGCGCGCCGGCGGTCTGCGTGGAGGGCTGGGCCGAGCGGTACCCGCGCCGGCCGCCCCCGCCGGAGCCGACGGGGCAGCGGGATGAAGCGACCGCCGGGACTTGAGGACCTTCCCGCACGGAAGCGGTCCCTTCCCGTGCTGCGCGCACCGCTGCGGCCGGTGCTGACCGCCGCGGGTCTGGTGGCGGACTACTGCACACTGCCCTTGGACGAGGCCCTTCACCACCGCAACGGTGGTCGTGCTGGTCATCGGTCTGCTCGCAGTGTCCGCCCTCGTCGCCTGGCAGACACGTTCGATCACCCGTTCCCGTATCCCCGGCTGAAAGCCATCGAGGCGCTCGCGACCATCTTCCCGCTGTTCATTTCGCTGTTCACGGCAAGCTACTTCCTCATGGAGGGGAGCCAGCCCGGCTTCTTCAGCGAGTCGTTGAGCAGAACGGATGCCCTGTACTTCACGGTGACAGTGCTTTCCACCGTGGGCTTCGGCGACATCACAGCCAAGACCGGGGTGTCCCGATGCGTGGTGATGGTGCAGATGCTGGGGGGCATGGTCCTGGTCGGCGCCGCCGTGCGTGTCATCCTGGGCGCCGTCAGCGCAGGCCTTGGCAGGCGCGCGCAGTCCGCATCCCCCAAGCCGCGACCGGTCCGCCTGCGGCGCAGGACCCGTCGGACGAACCACCGGGCATGGCCTCTGACTCGCCTGAATGAGGGCCGCTCCACCACTTCGGATCGCCGGTGAGCCCGCACGGTGCGTGACTGTGTCACGTGATATCAACGCAGAGTGACGCCGGTGAACCGCCGAGTTTCCGACGGACGTCGATGCCGAGGAGTTGATCCGCATGTCGGCCGAGAGTCCTGCCGGGGTATCAGGGACGCCGTCGCCGGATCCCTTCGCCCAGGTCAGGACCCGCGGCTATATCGGTCTTCTGGTAATGGCCGCGGTGCTCGGAGTGCCGATCTCCGCAGGGGCGTACGGCTTCCTCGCGCTGGTCGATGAGCTTCAGCCCTGGACCTACACCGACCTGCCCAAGGCGCTGGGCTTTCAGGAGACCCCAGCCTGGTGGCCCCTGCCTCTTCTCGCGGTGGCAGGCCTGCTGGTCGCAATGACCATCCGCTACCTTCCGGGGACGGGCGGCCACAAGCCGGCCGAGGGGCTGTCGACGGCAGGTGCGCCGAAGCCGCTCGAGCTCCCCGGGATCCTCCTCGCGGCCGTGGCCACGCTGGGCCTCGGCGCGGTCCTCGGACCCGAGGCGCCGCTCATCATGCTCGGCAGCGGCGTGGCCGTCTGGGTGGTACGCCTGCTCAAGCCGGACGTGCAGCCGCAGGGCGAGGCCGTGGTCGGAGCCGCGGGAAGCTTCGCCGCGGTCAGCACCCTGTTCGGATCGCCCATCACGGGAGCCTTCCTGCTGATGGAGGTGTCGGGCATCGGCGGGCCGATGCTCGGGATCGTGTTGGTGCCGGGCCTGCTCGCCGCCGGCATCGGCTCGCTCGTCTTCGTCGGCCTGGACAACTGGACCGGCCTCGGCACGTACTCCCTTGCGATTCAGGACGTACCGCACGCCAACTCGCCCACAGGTGCCGAGTTCGGCTGGGCACTGGTCATCGGATTCGCGGCGGCCCTCGCGGGCACGGGCATCCGACGGCTCGCCCTGCTGCTGCAGCCGCGGGTCGAACGGCACCGGGTCCCCGCCACCGTGCTGATGGGCCTGGCGATCGCAGGGCTCGCGATCGCCTACGCCGAAGGCTCCGGGAAAGCCGCGACCGAGGTGCTGTACTCGGGGCAGAGCGCTCTGGGCCCGCTGCTCGCGAACAGCGCCGACTACACCGCCGGCACCCTGACGTTGCTTGTCGCCTGCAAGGGGCTGGCCTACTGCGTCTCACTGAGCTCCTTCCGGGGAGGCCCGATCTTCCCGGCGATGTTCCTGGGAGCGGCGGGCGGGATCGCTCTCTCGCATCTCCCATGGCTGTCTTTGACCTCCGCGTTCGCCATGGGCATCGGCGCCATGTCGGTCGCCATGCTCAGGCTCCCGTTGACCTCGGTGCTGCTGGCCACCCTGCTGCTGGGGGCGCAGAGCCTCACCGTCATGCCGCTGGTGATCGTCACGGTCGTGGTCGCCTATGTCGTGACGCTCAGGCTCAGCCCGCCTCCAACCAGCGAACCCGAGACCGGCGCACGGGAAGACTCCCCGTCAGCATGACGCACCGTCAAGTATTCGCACCGCTGGGTCTGGGCGTCCGCCGCCGTCGTTAACTGGCGCCGCCGGCAGGCAGACGTTAACCCTGCCGGGTGACAAAGCTCCGAACGGCTTCGGAGGCGTCCGGCCCGGTGACCGGGAAGTCAATGGCGCCCGTGACGTCGGCGGCCATCGCAGCGTCTTCAATACGCAAGGAAGCCGGATCGATGTCCGCCGGCGACTGGTCCCCGCTCCACAGCCCCAGGTAACCACCGTCAATGAGCACTAGGGTGCCGGACGGGCAACTGATGGCCCCCAGCTCGAACATCTCTTCCATGGCGCGCGAGTCTACGACCACCCGGCAAGCCGTCCGCAGGCGGACGCCTCAGCTGTCGGACAGCCGCTGGGAGCCTGCATTGCGTAGTGCTCTGACCGCAAAGGTTCACCGGGTCCCTGTATCTGGCTCTGTAGCATCAGGGAGCGTTGGTGGTCGCCCACGTACGAAAAATCGCAAGGGCCTCGCTAAGGTTCCCCGGGCCGCACGCGGCGTGGAAAGTCTTCTCAGCGGTCCAGGCCCAGACCCAGTCCTGGGTGCTGCGATTGACGTCCTGGCGGGGGTACTCGCATCCCTCCAGGTCCGTCTCCTCTAGATCGATTTCGACGGTCCAGCCAGGGTTGTCGAGCGTGGCGATCTTCACACCCCACTCGTGCTCCCAGTCGCCGTCGCACTGCTTCGCGTACCAGTCCTGTAGCCAGGCAAGAAGATGCTGCTGCGAATCGCTCATGACAGGAGAGGCTAGTGCTGTGACCGCCTGGCGCGCCGGGTTGGGTGGTCAGGCTGCTGTTCGTAGTGGTTTGCCGCCCCAGCGGATGCCTTTCTCACTGCGATTGCGGGCGCGTTCGCGTCGTTGTGCTGCGAGAACGTCGGGGTGGCGGGCGTTCTTGTTGCGCCAGCGCAGGTAGGCGTGCAGGGCCCGCGTCTGGACGGTGTGGTTGGGGTGGTGGGAGTTGGCGAGGGTGAACTGTCGTAGCGGTCCGAAGTGGGCTTCGATGGGGTTGGCCCAAGAGGCGTATGTAGGGGTGAAGCACAGCTCGACTTTGTTCCGCACCGCCCACTTCTTCATCCGCCAGTTCGTGTGGGCGGAGAGGTTGTCGAGGATCACGTAGATCGGGCCGCCGCCGTCCGGGCGGGCGGGCGGCTCGAATCGTCCTCAAGTCCGCCCAGGTGCGGTCGATGCCCTTGCGGCGGCGGTTGATGCCCACATCTGATCGTCCCCGACTGAGTAGCAGCCGTGGGAGTAGGTGATTCCGTGGGTGCGGCGGTAGGTGGCCGGCAGTCGGCTCGGGCCGGTTCTCCTTGGCCCAGCAGGAACCGGCTGTCGGACGGATACCCAGCGGGCCGAACTCGTCGAAGGCGAACGTGCGGTCGGGCCGTTTGTTGATCGCGTACTCGATCCGGTTCAGCTTGGCGTCGAAGTCCGGTCCGGGGATTCCTTCCAGGTCTTCGTGCGCTGGAAGGTAATGCCTCGGCGGGCCAGTAAGCACCGCAGTGCCTCCCGGCCGATCCGGACGGGCCTGGCTATGTCGCGCCGCAGGTGATCGGCGAGCTTGCGGATGGACCAGCGTACCTCCACCCCTGACTCACGGCCCGACACCGCAGAGTTCCTGTCGGGCCGGCGGACTCGGCGTCCCACCCGGCCGCGCCGAGTCGCCAAGGTGATCAAGAATCTCTGCTGCAGCGCGGTCTACCCGTGCTCACCATGGCCGTTGGGGAAACGGGACCGAGAAAGGGCATATGCTGCGCACGGCAGATACGCCTGCCCGCTCCGAGTCATGGTGGCCCACGTCCACCGTGGCGGCGAAGACAAGGTTCCCCGAATCGCGCTGCACGCCAGGTCATCCAATTGTCCATGGCGGGGTGGACGTGGGACGTCCCGCAAAATGGAGTGCACGATGACCCGGGACCGTCGCCGCAAGGTCGAGGTTCGCGCCCACCAGGCAGCCACCGGAACGCCGTATCTGGTGGCCCGCCGACAGATCACTTCACCCACCTTGGTCGAGGTGATGCAGCAGCACCCACTGCTCAGCCGCTTCGGTATCGGCGTCTACGACCCTCTGCGCAAGACGACCGAGCAGCGCAAGGCCGAGCTCGCCGCCGACCGCGAGCGGTTGGCGGAGGACGAGGCCATGGTGATGGAGACGACCGCGTGGCTGCGGGAGAACATCACGCCGATCAAGACTCCTACCGCCAGCAGCTACTACGTGAAACACGTGATGGAGCGGACGACGCGCACGTACGTCGCCAACGGCGTGTTCATCGCCGCGGCGCTCATCGCTGGCTACCCCTTCAAGTACGAGCAGCCGAATGTGCTGTTCGGCATGAGCCGCCGAGATCTGAAGCGGATGAACTGACCGTCCCAGCAGGGGCCGATCAGCTCCGGCGCTGGACGGCTTCGCTGGCGACGACCTGAACGCCACACCAGAACTCCGGAGAATGACGAAGGGTCGCCACCCGTCGAGGTGGCGACCCTCACCCCCGGGCTGCCGCAGCCGGCCGCGATGTCCCCCGCTCCGCCTCGTCGACGGCCAGGCTCCAGCGGGGCTTCGCCGCGATCCACTCCGCGCCATACCGGCACAGCGCCTCCGTGGACGGCGGCAGCCACTCCGCCGGATCCGGTTCTGACACATCCGGGTCGCGCAGCAGGCCCAGGGCGCATGTGGCCGGGGCGGAGGCGGTGAAGCTGTAGCCCCATTGCCCAGAAACGACTCCCTCCGTGATCTCGGGCTTCGATACTGGCCGGACGTCTATGTGAAGGAGCCGACCGTGACCGACGACGAGCAGCAGCTCGCCGCCCTCCTCAACGGCCTTCCCGGCCACGACGACGCCCGGTTCTGGCGCGGACTGAAGGAAGCCGCAGGCATCTACCGCATACGCTCGACCATGTCCTCCGCCGTTCAGGAGGCCCAGGACGGCGACTTCGAACCGCTCGCCGCGTTCGTCCTCGACGTCTTCAACCGCGACGCCCGCCTCAAGGACATCGCCACGGCCCTCGCCACCCATCTCGGCAGCACCCTGCGCGCCCGTGCCTGGATCACCGACGCCATCGCGGCCGCGGACCGCATCAACCGTGCCCACGTCGAGGACCCCCTCGACGAACTCGCCACGAAGTGGTGAGGGCGCCGACGCGCCGCTGTACGTGACCGTGGCGGCAGCCAGGTCGTCTGGTCCGTGAGGGATTCGATCCGCAGTTCGCTCGGCGCCCTCTGCGGCCCGTCCCCTGCCAGGCGGCCTGTCTGGCCTACTGGGCTGTGCCGAGCCGCGTTCGACGGTCCTGGACGACCTGGTGCCAGCGGGAACGCACGGAATCCGGGTCGTCGCACCAGATCGTGGAAGACGGTGCGGGCAGAGGCAGGCCGGCCATGAAGTGGGCGATTTCGGTGTAGTAGGCGCAGTCACCGGTCCTCGCGAGTTCGCGCAGTCGGCTGATGACGGCGCGGAGCTTGTCCTCCTCGCCTTGGATGGCGTGGTGGAAGGCGAGCTCGAGGACGGCTTCGGCCGCAGTGATGCTGGTGTCGCGGATCTCGGCACGCAGCGCTCGGGCTGCCTCAAGGTCGGGGAGGGCACCCGCATCACGGACGAGCGACGCGATCCTCACCGTGAAGCTCGTGGCGCGGAGGTCGAGGCCGGTGAGGAGCTGTTCGGCAAGGTGGAGTTCGTCGTCCGCGGTGTCGGGTCGGTGAAGGCGAGCACGAGAGCGCGCTGGGCCTGGCTGGTGGCACGTTCTCCGGCGACGCCGTGGTGCTCGGCGTGGTCGCATGCAGCGATGTAGGCGGCGGCCGCGCGGTTCATGTCGCCGTGGGGCCAGAGGATGTCGCCTTCGACGCGGTGTTGGCGGCCGGCCCATCCGAGGGTGCGCGCGGTTTCGTACGCGGTGGGGAAGTCGTCGGCGAGGCGGGCCAGGCCCCGGCGGGCGGCGGGGGCGAGGCGGCCGCCGCCGGCGACGAGCTGCATCCCGTGGCGGGAGGCCGTGGAATCGCCGAGATCGCGGTGGGTCTTGGCGAGGTAGTAAACGCCCATCTGGTGCAGGTCGTCCGGCAGCAGTCCGCTGCTGGTGACGGTGGTAAGCCGGAGGGCGGTGGCGGAGCGGCCTAAGCGGCTCCAGCCGGTCAACACCCAGCCGGAGGCCGCCCAGAGGACCCTGCGCGTCCTGGGGGTCATCACCACCGCTACACCGAAGGTGTTTCGCGGACGCAGATCGCCCGGGAGGCCGGCCTGCCCCAGCTCCACCTCGCTCACGCCATCGAGCACCTGGTCCGCACCCAGCTGGCCAACCCGGTGGCCCCGGGCGTCTACGCCGCAGGCTCCTCCCTCCAGCTCGCCGAGTCCGGACGGACCGCGGGCGCGCTGCTGCGCGAGACGCTCGCATTCCTGCGCGACGAGGTCGGCGCCGCCGTCTACGTCGCCGCGTACACCGACGGCGAGGTCTCCATCATCCAGTACGCCGACAGCCCCACTGCTCCCGCCGCCACCCGTCACCTCGGGCATTCCCTGTGTGGTGATCCCCCGGTACCGCGTGCCGTGGACGACGCTGTCGGCGGAAGGTCGGAGGCACGGACAGGGGGTGAAGAGTTGTTGCGTCAGTCGTTTGTGGGGCGCCAGATTCGGCTCCGGCGTGTCGCGATCTCAGCGCATATGGCGGCGATGATGACACCGCCGACGGCGATACTGAGGGAGCCGACGGCCACGAGCCCGGCGGAGAGTTCACCTCCGTCACCGATGGAGAGCAGCATCTGGCCGAGTAGGTACGTAGCCACTCCGGCGCCTGCTCCCACGACAACGAGAGGAACGGAGAGGTTCCAGAGGGCCACCCTCAGGTAGAAGTTTCTGTCGCTTCGGAACGAGGCCACGGGGCCGAGGCTTCGTGCCTGGTCGTCGAATACGGAGGCTGCACCCACGATTCCCGCGAGGACCAGGGCAAGCAGGCCGATCAGTGCGGCATCCAACACCCACTTGACGTAGTCGCTCCGGGCTTGCGCGCCCAGCATCCCGGACTCCACCGGCACGTCAAGCATGGGGAATCCCAGCGTCCGGTAGGCGGCATCCCAGATTTGATCGGCTCCGATTCCGCCGGAGGTGTTGAAGACCACGAGGGAGATGTTTGCGGGGTCGGTGATGGCTGGGCGTTGGGTGGTGATGCTCACCATGTCCGGTGAGAGGCCGAGCACTGCCAGTGCTGTGCGGGGCGTGGTCTCAACGGTCGATATCGCGTCAGTCAGCTCTGTGACAGCCCTGGGGCAGGTGGTGAGTGCTCCGAAGAATGCCAGTGAGTTGCAGTCGGCGGACAGTACCGTGCGGCCGCCCTCGCGGTAGATGAGGGCTGTGGGATGGTCTGGGAGCTGCTGGCGGAGCTGGTCGAAGCGGGATGGATCACCTGATGCCTTGATCAAGACGGCGTTGCGGTTGTTTACGCCGGCCAAGCGCTTGGCAACGATTTCCGGTCCTTCGAGCTGGCTGGTGACGACTTGGCCCAGGGTGGTGAGGCCTAGCCCCAGGATCATTGCCGCACTGAGTACGGCGAGGACCACGGGTCTGGCGGCGAGCCACCGGCCGGCGATGAGTCCTGCTGCATCGCCTCGACGAAGGGAATGCGAGGCGATCGCCGATCCGAGAGAGCCTGACAGGCGTCCGGCAAGGATGGGGAGGACTGCGAGTACGAGCATGACTCCGAAGAAGAAGACGACCCGTCCCGGACCGTCTGCTCGCCATGTTCCGTACAGGCACAGGGAGGATCCGATTCCGGATAGCACCCATACCGTCCGTCCGGGCGTGGCTCTGGCCTGCTGTGGGCGGGTGGTAGTTCGCTTGGGGGGTATCACGTAGCGCAGCGCGCTGATCCCCAGTACGAGGGTGGCCGCGACAAGAATCAGCAGGGGGGTCCATATGCGCAGTGAGGCCACATCACCAGCCGAGACGGTGTACCCGGTGAAGGGGAGGGCGGTGTCCCACAGGGTCGTGGCCCACGCAGCGGCTGCTGCCAGGAGCGAGCCCGCCAGTACAGGGGCCGCAGCTTCACCGGTGACCACCAGCAGGCGCGCTGCAGATGAAGCTCCCAGAGCCTCGAGCATCGAGATTCGGCGGTCTCTCAGCTCCGCGCCGCCGCGGACCACGACCATGAGAGAGGCAGCGGCCGGCATCACGGTGAACAGCAGGAGGAGTATCCAGAGGTCACCGGAGGAACGTTCGAACTGGTGGCTCACGGTGAAGTAGTCGATGAACTGAGAATTCGGATGCCCGAAGCCCGATATTTCGCCGAAGATTCCTTCGATGGGAGAGCGGGTGTACACCAGCAACTCATTGGGTTCGGTGAGTCCCGTTCGCCCGATGATCCCACCCATCGTGCCGTAGCGGGAGATGAGAGCGCCGGCCGCCTGCTTTGCAGCCTGAGGCGAAAGAAAAGCCTCGCCCTTTTCAGGCCACCTATCAAGGCCTGGCGGCGGACTGGCATCTGGCTGGAGTGGCTCCAGGAAGATGACCGAAATGGCCTGACCATCGGCGTAGTCCGGGCGCTCCAGCCATAGGGCTACCGCTTCTTGGCTCTGCTCGGCCATGACCGGGGAACGGGCGTCCTGTCGTTCTTGACGAGCGGCCAGACTGGCATCCACGGCCAGGAGGCTCCAGGCCACCCACAGTACGAGGAAGGATGCCGCGAACAGTCCGAAGCGGTGAACCAGGGCGGATACGCCGCTCGACATTCCTACCCGGTGACCGAGTCGCAGCATGGCCACGTGCCTGCTCACCTGCGACCCTCCGAGTCCGTAAGCAGGCGCCCTTCGGTGAGTTCAAGCGTCCGGTCGGCGCGGGCGGCAATTTGAGGATTGTGGGTGACCACGATCAGCGCACACTGAAAGCGGGTGGGCAGGCCGAACAGTAGATCAGCGACGACGTCGCCCGTGCGCTGGTCGAGGGAACCAGTGGGTTCGTCCGCCAGAACCACAGAAGGCCTGCCGATGAGTGCGCGGGCGACGGCGACACGCTGACGCTCTCCGCCCGACAGTGATGCGGTGTTCTTGGATGAGGATTCCTGTACGCCGAGTTCATCCAGCAGGCCCTGTGCGTCCGCGTATGCCTTCTTCGCGTTGCCTCCGGCAAGCAGGACCGGTAGTGCGGCATTCTCCAGGGGCGACAGTTCGGGTATCAGCTCACCGAACTGATAGACGGTACCCACGGTGCGCAGTCGCATTGCGGCTCGCTCGCCTGCAGATGCCTGGGAGATGTCGACGCCGGCGATGCGGATGACACCGGACGAGGCGGCGATCAGACCGCTGAGGCAGCAGAGGAGAGTTGTCTTCCCCGAGCCGCTGGGGCCTGTCACCGCCACGGATGACCCGGCAGCAACACTAAGGGAGAGCCCGTTCAGAAGACGGCGATCACCGATGCTGTAGTGCAGGTCTTTCACTTCTACTGCGGCCGTCTTTCGATCGTGCAGGTCGGTTCTCATGCTTCCTCGTTGTCAGCCGGGCCGCGCGGAGCCGGGTGTACCGAACATCCCGGCTCCGCGCGATGAGCATGTGCTGGATCAGGGCCGGTACTTCCAGGGGCCGTAGGGATCGGTTGCCCAGTCACGAATCTGCTGTGAGCGGTGCTTCTTGACCCGGTTGGTGCTGCTGAGATCGAATCCGCCGTTGCAGGTTCCGTTTCCCGCCTGCGCCCATGCCTCGTGTGCGGAGTTGTCGTCCCGCGTGAAGTGGGCCTTCACAGAGTTCCCGTCCTGGTCCATGTCGCACGCCATGGCACCACCCCAGCCGACGCCGGTATGCCAGTCAGTGACGTCATCGCTGAAACTGTTGTAGATGTAGGACCTGTCGGCGTTTGCAACGGGGGCGCTGACCAACCAGCGCGTCGTCTGTACAGCTGGATGATCGTCAGAACCTGTCGTGTCTTGCCAGCTGGTAGGGCTGGCTTGGCCTGAATCCCCTCCGCGCCATCAGCCGTGGGTGGCCACCAACGAGGCCTTTGTCATTCCTCGGAAGCGTGGATCGCCGGTGATCGAACTGTGAAGGGCGGGGGCAACGTCCTGCTATGGCGTAATGAATACCGCTGCACCCGCCACGATCCGGCGGGTCATCGGGCCTATCTGTCCCAGCGACCTGGCCGACCTGCCTCTGGGTCCGCGTTTCAAGTCATTTCTGGAATCGTTTCAGCCACGGTAAACGACGCGCCTATATCGCCGAACCGTGCGCCCTTCTTGTGGTTTGGCAGGCATAACCGGAACGCGCACCCGGCTCGGGCGTACCGCATCTACCACTCGTTTCCGGAGCGCGCGGCGCCTACGCTTCACGATCACAGGGAAGGATGGGCACGCCGCCTCCGCTTCAGGGCAAGTACCCCTACTGCAAGCGCGGCAGCACAGATGCCTGCCGCCAGCCAGGAGGCCGTGCGCTTGACCCTGTCGGCCAGCGTAGGGGCAGGGTCGTGGCAGTCAGGGGCTGCGGGTTCCACCCGCAGTCGGGCCCAGACCTTTGACGGCGTCCCCTTCTCTCGCCAGACCACCGTGTACAGACCCGGCTTCGCGTCGCACCTGATACGGACGACCGCGGAGACCCTCTTCGCTCCGTACATGACCACTGGTCGCGTGAACGCCGACGAGGTCAACGTGACACCTCCGTCGCCGCCCATCCCCAGGCCGTCGGTGGCCGTCATCTCCCCGCCGGCCCGCACCGACCGCACGTCCCATGGGCTCGCGGGCCACTCCACATCCGCAGGCCAGTGCTCCTCCTGGGGCTCGGGCGGCAGCGCGGAGACCCGCCTCGCGCACGCCGCGCGCTCCGTCTCTTCAGCCGGAGCCACCCGGACGCTCCCCCAGAGCCGCGTGACCTCGGAGGGGTTCCGGTCCCCGCCTGATCCGATGCGCACCTCGTAGGACCCGGGCGCCGCGGTGCAGGAGATCGTCATGACTGCGGTGACGTGCGGATCGTTCATCCTCATCCGGCCATCGGCGGTGAACGCTTCGGAGAAGACCCTGTCGCCGTTGCCGGCGGCGTCCTGCAGGCCCACCGAGACGCCGACCCGCTCTCCAGGCCGAACCGACTGGTCGGCGCCACTTTGAAGCGGCAATGGCACATCCGTAAGCGGAGCGGCCTGCACGCCCTCCGCCCCGAGTGACATGAACAGCGGAATCGTCAGGACTGCCGCGCCGATCCATGCCCGTAATCGCTTCATTTGTCGCCTGTCTGGATTCGTTGACGATCTTTCACACCACTGCCTACTCTGCCCTCTTCGTCGAACTGACGCACCAACACACTGCGATGCCAGGCGTCATCACTCAGGAAGCAAGTCATTGAGATCAAAATGGCTGACCGCACTCGCGCTCGGCACCAGCACCGTGCTACTCACCGCCCCCGCTGCCCTGGCGGCGTCGGCCGCTCCCTCTCCGACCGGCACGACACTCCCTTCGCCCTCGGCCTCGTCCTCGTCGTCGCCCCCCACACCCAGCCCTTCAGGCTTACCCCGCTCCACGCCCTCGGCCTCGCAGCTTCCCCTTCCGGCCGCACCATCGGTATCCGCTCCCCCCTCTCCCTCCGCGTCCACCCCCAAATCACCCCCTGCCTCCCCGGCCTCAACCGCGGACGAGCAGTACTGGACAGCTGAGCGGATGGCCCAGGCCAAGCCGATCGACGCCGCCCGCGGCGCCGGGCCCAAAGCTCCATCAGCACCCAACTCGCCGGCCGCTGCACCGCGAGACACACCCCACGCCGCGCACTTCGACGGCCTCCCGATGGTGGGGACGTTCTTCTTCGACGGCACGCCGGTCGGTGGAAACGCCACCTACTGCACCGGCAGCGTCGTGCGTAGCAAGGGAAAGAGTCTGGTGCTTACCGCGGGGCACTGTGCGAACGGCCTGAACGCGGCCAAACACCGTGTCTTCGTGCCGCAGTACCAGTTTCTCAAGATCCCGGCCAACCAGCCGTGGGGACTCTTCGCGGTCGGCGATGTCTATAAGGACAACCGCTACCCCGACACGGGCCAGACGAAGGCTGCCGAGTCGGACCTGGACTTCGCCTTCGTCACCGTCGCCCCCAATGGCAAGGGCGCGGTCGAGGACGTCGTCGGCGCCCTCACTTTCACCACCTCGACGTCGTACGACCACAACGTGACGGTCGTCGGCTACCCGGCCCGCGCCAGCGACAACAGCCAGCACAAGGCCATCCGCTGTGATGTGCCAACCCGTCGGCTGTACGGGTTTCGGCAGATGCAGATGGAGTGCGGCGGCTACTACGGCGGCGTCTCCGGCAGCCCGTGGATCAAGGGATACAACGCGGCTGCCCGCACCGGCCAGGTCGTCGGCAACATCGGCGGATACAACGGCGGCGGCAACGACGCCAACGTCGACTGGATCTCGTACTCGCCGCTCTACGGCAAGGACGCCCAGGACCTCTACAACGACGCCAACAACGGCATCGGACCGAAGAACGTCCATCGCGGCACCTACCAGCCTCCGACGGACGGCCCCGTCCTGCCCGGCAGCGGCGACACCTGGAAGCACGCCAAGCAGATAGCCTCCGGCGACTTCAGCGGGACCGGACACAGCGACCTGCTCGTCATCTGGACCGACGGCGAGGTCACCCTCTATCCCGGCGACGGCAACGGCGGCTTCCGCCCCGAGCGCCAGCTCCTGGCACCCAACGCGGGCTGGAAACCGGCCGCCACCATCACCGCCGGCGACTTCACCGGCTCCAACCAGTTCGACCTCATGGTCCGCTGGGACGACGGCCGGATGACCCTGCACGGCGACGTCGGCTCCCACGGCCTCGACGGGGGAACCGAGATGGCGGCCTCCGGATCCATCTGGAGCCACGCCACCCAAATAGCCGCCGGCCGCTTCAACGCCACCACCTACGTCACCGACCTCATGGTCCGCTGGTCCGACGGCGAACTCAGCCTCTTCACCAACGTGAGCGCCGGCACCATGGGCCAGGAATACAAGCTCAAGGACCCCAACAGCACCTGGAAGGACGCCACCCTTCTCACCGCGGGGCAGTACTCCGGCAACCAGAAATGGGACCTCATGGTCCGCTGGTCCAGCGGCGCGCTCAACAACTACGTCGGCACCACCACCGGCGGCCTCGGCAGCGAGCAGCCCATCCACGGCCCCAACAAGACCTGGACCCACAGCGTGATCATGGCCACCGGTCAGTACACGGGTGACGGACTCACCAACGACCTCATCATCCGATGGTCCGACGGCGAGACCACCATGTACAAGGACACCCGCATGAACAGCCTCGGCACCGAAATCATGATCGCCCCACCCGCTTAAGCAGCCCAGCAGGCGCGTACTTACGCAGGCCGGCCCCGGACGGCCTGCGTACCGTCCTTGGCTCAAAGACGGGACCTGCCCCACTGCGCTTCGGCAGCGGGAACCGGGAAGTACCGGGGGGCGGGGGTGGCAGCTGCGAGGGCGGCCAGGGAACGGGCCGCCAGGTTCTCCCGACCGCCACTTACCACTGCGCGTAGGTGACAAGCTGGTTTGAGACCAAGAGTCGCTGCTTCAGTCACTTTAGAAAACCGCAGGTCAAAAGCCATTGGACCGCACTTCAGCGACTGAAGCGACTCAACTTCGGAACTGCGCGCACGCCACTCCCTCAGCCTTTCGTGGCCCTTGTTCGCCGTCGCTGTATCCCGCTCCCAGCGGCTCGCAGTGCTCATGCTGGCCTCGGTGTCAGGGTCGAGGAGCGAGACTGTGAGGCTGCGGAGGCCGAGGAGCGACCTTGCAGAGTTGAGCCGCTTGCTTGAGTCGCTCATTGAAACCGCAGGTCAGACGGTCGGGGACGCGGTGTAGTCGTGGCGTTGGTAGCCGCGTCTGATGGTCGGCGTGAGAATGACGTGGCTATTCGCCACTCGTGTCAGCACCAGCGCGTCACGGCCTGTCAGTGTCAACTACCAGGTCGCTGGGGCTACACCGCTGACAACCAGCTGGTGCCGCGTGGCGGGGCCGGGGCGCGGGCGCGCCGGGTGGCGAGGTCCGGATGCACGTAGCGGGTGGTGATGCCCTGAGCCCTTCCCCGGCCGGGGTCCGCCCTTCACCCGGGGCCGATCGCCCGCTCGGCGGGGCAGGGGCGGGAACATGACGGAACGGCCTGCGGGGCGTTGGCCCCGCAGACCGTTCTGATCCGCGAACGGATCGTCACCACTCCAAGCCGGAGGGTTGTGTCACCAGCGTTAGTGGAAGCTGGTGTTGTGGCACTGGAAGCTGGCGCTGCTCATGAGCAGCAGGCCGCCTTCCTCCTCGGTGATCTCCAGCTGCTGAAGGTTGAGGATGGACATGGTATTCACCTCCTTTCCGCGTTCATGTGAACCAGCGAGTTACGCGCGGTTCAGTGGAAGCTGGTGTTGTGGCACTGGAAGCTGGCGCTGCTCATGAGCAGCAGGCCGCCTTCCTCCTCGGTGATCTCCAGCTGCTGGAGGTTGAGGATGGACATGGTGTTCACCTCCTTTCCGTCGGTGGAGGTTCCTCCCGGCCGGGCCGGGCGCTGCCGCCGGAGGCAGGGCACGGCTCAGGCGAGGGTGCCGTGGCACGCGTAGCTGATGGCGCTGGCGAGCAGCGCGGCGCCTTCTTCCTCGGCGATCTCCAGCTGCTGCAGGTTGAGGACGGACATGACGGTCACCTCCCTTCTGCGTCGGGGTTTTGCTGGACCGGGACCGGTGCAGCAGGCTTCAGGCGGCGGTGGTCGGTACCGGGCCGCCGAGTAGGGGGAGGAGATGGTCGGTGCGGCGTTGGGCGCCGTCCATCGCCAAGAGCACTCCGGCCGATCCGGTGGCGAGGTCCATCGACAGCCGGACCAGGTGCCTGCCGGGGAAGGCGAGGCCGTCGCCGTGGGGTACGGCGTGCCGCCACAGGTCGTGCCGGTGGCCTTGGAGCGCGGCGTCGTCGTCGGGGCCGTCGCCGACGGCGGACAGGAAGTACAGCAGTCCGGCGCGGCCGTCGAGCAGACCGGGGAAGACGGTGAACTGGCCGCGCGCCGCCAGCCGGATCGAGGCGAGGGCCTCCGCGAGGCCCGGGCCGGTGCGGTGCTTCAAAAAGGCCGCCAGGGCGAGTCCGATGCCGGTGGATCCGGTGCCGAGGTAGAGCACGGACCGCCAGCCGTCGTCGACCTGCAGGGAGCCGTCGACGTCCGCGCACTGAGCGAGGTCGCGGTGCAGTGCCCTCTCGGCGAGGTCGAGGTATCCGGGCTCGCCGGTGCGTTCGTGCAGGCGGACGAGGAACAGCGCGGCTCCGGCCGCTCCGGTGGTGAGGCCCGCGCCGGGGTTCTTGCCGGTTGGGTGGTCGAGTGGGGCTTCGATGCGCTCCGCGACGCGGTCGGCGATGCGGCGGGCATGGTCGAGGTGGCCGCTGTCCCCGCGGCGGGCGTGGAAGCCGAGCGCGGTCAGACCCGTGCCGGGCAGTCCGGTCAGCAGACCGAGGCTCGTCGGTTCGCCGGTGCGGTCGAGGGCCCGGCCCAGGATCTCGGTGGCCTCCTCGTGCCGTCCCAGGAGGTCGAGGACGGTGGCCACCCCGCAGGAGCCGTTGAAGAGGCCGACGGGCGCGCGGTCGGTGTCCCGCAGCGTCGCGGCGGTGAGCCATTCGGTCCACGCGGGGTCGACGGCGTGGCCCGTGGCGTGCAGGGCGTACAGGATGCCTGCCGCGCCGTGGGACAGGTTGGTTCCGCCGCCCTCCCGCGCTCCGTCGGGGTCGTTGGGGAAGAGCCGGTCGTCCCGGTGGGGGGTGGCGCAGGCGGTGAGCGCCGCGACGAGCCCCGCCCGGTTCTCCTCCCAGTCCTTGCCGACCGGTCCGGGGCCGGGTGGTGCCGGTGCGGTGGTCCCGGTGATCGCCGCCATGGTGGCTGCGGCGTCATGGGCGTAGCCGGCCGGAAGGGGGAAGAGTTCGTGCGCCCATCGTGCGAGCTGGCCGGGCTTGGCCGGATCGGGGCCGGACAGCGCTGTCAGCGGGATGAACTGGCCCAGGCGCAGGGCGGCCAGGCTGTAGGTGTCTATGTCGGTGCCCGTGACGTGGGCGGGCGCCGCGAATCCGGGTGCGCCGAGAAGACCGGTGCGTTTCTCGCCGATGGGGTGGGCGGCTTCCAGGTCGATGAAGGTGACGGTGTCGTCGGGGCGCACGATGATGTTGTTCGGGTGGAGATCGCCGAAGACGACCCCGGCCCGGTGGACGGCGGCGGCGGCCGCGGCGACCTTGTCGAGGACCGAGAGCGACCAGCGGGTGTATTCCGTGTACGTCTGCGGTGTCGCCCCGGGCCGCACCAGCGGGAGGCGCAGCACGCCGGCCTTCGCCAGCGCGTCGCCGTCGATGTACTCCTGTACGAGGAAGTCGTGTTCCCAGTGGGTCTCGTAGGCCAGCACACGCGGTACGAGACCGGTCCCGGCCAGCGCGGTGAGCATGCGGTGCTCGTGCCGCAGGCGGGCGACGGCGTCGAGTCCCTGCGCGTCGAGCCCTGCCAGGGGCCGTGCCTCCTTCAGCACGACCAGGTCGCCGCTGCCGGGGTCCTTGGCCAGGTAGACCCCGCCCCCGTTGGAGAAGTGCAGCGGCCGCACGATCTCGTAGGGCAGGTCGACGCGGCTGATCGCGCTGAACCGTTCGATGCGGTCGCGGACGAAGCCGGGCATCGGAGCCCACTGCGGCGGGGTGAACGCCGCGGTCCGCGGATCGGGCACGGGCTTTCCGTCCGGTCGGGCGATGGCCAGGACGGGAATGTCGCCCCCGTCCCGGGCCCACCGCGCGGCGAACGCCCCGTACCGCAGGAACACCGGGCTGCGCTCGCTCCAGCGCAGGTCGGACAGGATGTACGGGCCCTGCTGCCCGTCCAGTGCGTCCGTGAGGGCGTCCAGCAGCGTCTTCAGCTCCGCTTCGTCCGCCGGGTAGACGGCGATGAACTTCCCCGAGGAACCGCGGTGGGCGTACTTGGAGTTGAAGGCCGTCAGCAGCCGGCCGCTGCGCAGGTACTTGAAGGCGACGCGGTGGGCGGTGCAGACGGCGGCGGCCCTGTCCAGGACCTCCTGGGCGGCCGGGACCGCGGCCGATACGTGGATCTTCCAGCCCTGCAGCGGCAGCGGCCGGCCGAAGAACACCCGCACCCATACGTCCGCGTCGTCCTGCACCAGGGTGGCGTCGCCCACCTGCGGCGGCGTCCAGCGTTCGTCCTCGTCCGCCAGGCGCTGCGGCACGTCGAAGAACACCGGGTCGGCCAAGCAGAACGCGTACATCTGTTCCAGGTTCATCGCTTCCCCCTGCCGGAATCCGCTTGTGACCCACCCCGGTCGCGGAGCACGTCTCCGCGAGGCTGCGGGCGGTGCCTCGGCTCACGCCGGTGAGCGGTCCACTCGCCGTCCGCCGGCAGTTCCCGGAGGTGGCGGGTCAGTTCGTCGGTCATGGCCACAACTGTGCGGCGGACCGGTCCTCGTGCGATGAATGGACGGCCATCGCGGCTGATCACAGCCGACGATCATCTGCTCATCACGCGTGGACGGCCACCGGCGACATTCGTTGCAGGCGGCCGCAGGGCCGCACATCACGGAACAAGGGAAGAAGCCCCCATGATCAACTCGCAGCGCCTCCGGCTCGCGCTCGTCGCCCTCGCCGCCTCCGCGGCGGCGCTCACCGCGGTCCCGGCCCAGGCGGCGCCCGCTCCGTCCCAGGCCCGGATCCAGTCCGTGGCGACGGCGCAGGTCGCATCCCTGGTGGACTCGCCGATCTCGCCGATGCGCTGCCGCGACGACGGCCAGGGCTGCCCCCCGGTCAAGGAACCGAAGGACTGCAATAACAACCCCGCCCCGACAAGCCTCAGGCGGATGTCGCAGCACATTTGGGACCGGATGGCAGAACGCAAGATCAGCGAGCAGGAACTGCAGGACGCCGTCAGGATCGGTGCTCGGACTGCCACGTGCCAGGACAACGGGCGTTGGAAGTACGAACTCGGCATGTCCGGCGGCCTCTTGGTGGTCATCGTCAGCTGGGACGGGGCGGGCGTCACCGCCTGGTGGGTGGACCCGAAGTGACGCTACGGTGGCCTGCCCGGACCGCATCCGGGCAGGCCACCGGGCTGCACCCCCCGAACACACCATCAGACCGTTTGGCGCCGTGGAGGAGGCCGGATGCGCGGAGTGAGCCCAGCCGCGCCTGACGGTGACCACACCCCCCTCTTCCGGCTGCTCGGCCCGGTCCGGGTCGGCCCGCCCGGCGGTCCGCAGGTGCGCCCGGGACCGCCGCGACAGCAGGCGGTCCTGGGCGTCCTGCTGCTACGACGGCGCCGCCCGGTCACGGTGGCCGGACTCGTCGCCGCCGTCTGGGGGAACGACGCCCCGGCCAGTGCGGCCGGGAACCTGCGCACCTACGCCTGGGCACTGCGTACCCTGCTCGAACCGGGCCGCGCCCCCGGGGAGCCGGCCCGGATCCTGCTCGGCGACGAGCGCGGATACATGCTGGACACCCCTCCAGAATCGGTCGACGCCTGGCGGTTCGAGCAACAGGTCGAGGCCGCCCGGAAGGTCCGCGAACGGGGCGACACCGCCGCCGAACACGCCCTGCTGGCCGGTGCGCTGGCCCTGTGGACCGGGGAGGCCCTGGCCGGCGTGCCCGGCCCGTTCGCGGAAGAGGAACGCACCCGCCTCGCCGCCCTGCGCACGACCGCCCGCAAGCGGCACATCGTCTGCGCCCTGCGCCTCGGCCTGCACCACACCGTGATCCCTGAACTGTCCATGCTCACGCGGGAGTTCCCGCTCGACGAGGAGCTGCGGGCCCTTCTCATGCGCGCCCTGCACGGCTGCGGCCGACAGGCGGAGGCATTCACCGTGTTCGCCGACACGCACCGCGTCCTGGACGAGGAACTCGGCGTCGCCCCGTGCCCGGAACTGACGGCCCTCAACGCCCGCCTGCTCGCCCACGACCCGCCGCTCCTCGTCCGCCGTCCGCCACCCCGCACCCCTGCGCGGCCACAAACGCGAAGCGCACGGCTCCCGGACGAGGCGGAACGCGCACTCGGCGATGCGATGAGTGCCCTCACCAAGGGAGCGGACCGCGCCGTCGTCCCTGTCCTGGCGATCACCGGGCCCGCCGGGGCAGGCAAGACGGCACTGGCCCGGCGGATCGCGGACAGTGCGGCCGACCGCTTCCCCGACGGCCGGCTCTACGCCGAGCTGCGGACGTGGGGCCCTGGTGAGGCCGGCTCGGGCCCCCTCCTGGGGTACCTTCTCCATGCCCTTGGGATACCGGCGGCCGGGATTCCCGCCGACCCGGACCAGCGGGCCGCGCTGTACCGGTCGGCCCTGGCGGTCCGGCGCGTCCTCGTCGTCCTCGACGGCACCCGCGACGCGGCCCAGGCCGTTCCCCTGCTGCCCGGCACTCCCGGCAGCGCCGTCCTCCTCACCACCCGCTCGCGAGTCCTCCCATTCGAGCTGCCCGCGGCGACGCACATCGAACTCACCGCGCCGCCCGCTGCCGCCCCGCCCTGCCGTGTGGACATCGACGTTCCGGACACCGCCGCTCCGGACACCGCCGCTCCCGGATGCGAGGACCTGCCGCCCGAACTGGCCCGTGCCGCCCGCCGGCTCACCCGTCACGGAACCTTCCCGTCGTCCGTCGACGCCCTCGCCGCCGTCCTGGGCACCGGCCCTGCGGACGCGGCCCGTATTGCCGAGGCCCTGGTGGACGCCCGGGTACTGGACACACCCGCCGCGGGCGCCTACCGCCCGCGGGGCCGCCCCTGAAGCACAGCGGCCGGCTCCCGTCCCGGTTTCGTGACGCGTACCGGAGTTTCGTCACGATCGCCCGCCCGCCGGGTGTGCCGCCACACGGCCCGGACGACCGTTTCCCTTCCCGCGCCCCGAGCGAGCGAGCCTCCCCCGCGCCTCCAGGGCGCACGCGGGGCCGCACGCCGCCTTCCGGACGGCCCACCACCGCGCGAAGCAGCCCCCGGCAACGAGTGACGACCCGATCCGGCGGTGCCCGGACGCCCGTCCCCATGCCTCCTAAAGGTGCATGGCATTCACATGATCCTTTGAGAGTGCGGTCATGCCACCCCCTGCCTGGCAAGGTCGTTCCAAGCCCGGCGGGCCGGTTCCCCCAACCAGCCTGCCGGGCCCTGGCCCCTATGTGGAGGTGACGCGTGCGCACGATCGCCGCAGAGATCCCGACCGGATCGGTTCCGGCCACCCGCCCCGCCCGGGACCGCACGGTTGAACGGACGCCCCGGCCCGGGGAAGGAGCCGACCGTGAACAGCGCTGAGAGCGAACCGTTGTTCTCCGTACTCGGAACGGTCCGAGCCCGGCTGGGCGACGCGCCGCTTCCACTCGGATCGCCGCAGCAGCGGGCGCTGCTCGCGATGCTCCTCCTGCGACGCAACGACGTCGTGGACCTCGACGAGATCGTCGACGGCCTCTGGGGAGAGGAACCGCCGCGCACGGCGGTGGGCACGGTCAGGTCACACGTGTACCGGCTCCGGCGCCCGCTTGGCTCCAGGATCACGACACACGGCCAGGGATACCTCCTGCACACCGCCCCGGGCACACTGGACCTCGACGTGTTCGACCAACTGGTCGCCAAAGCCCGCGCGTGCGCCGCCGCACAGGAGGCCGGCGAGGCAGCCGAACGGCTGGCCCGGGCGCTCGACCTGTGGCGCGGGGCCCCGCTGGCCGGACTCCCCGGCCCGCACGCCGCGATCCACCGCGAGCGCTTGGCGGAGCTGCGGCTGTCGGTGCTGCTGGAGCGCATCGAACTCGACCTGCACTTGGGGCACCACGCCCGCCTTGTCCCCGAACTGACCAGGCTCTGCGCGGAACACCCCCTCCACGGAAGGCTGCGGGAACTGGCCGGGATCGCACTGGCCCGCAGCGGCCGCAATGCCCGGACGGCACAGGGCGAGCAGGGCAACCAGAACCAGAAGGCCGGGCAGGACCAGCAGGACACCCGCCCACACCGGATCCCCGCCCCGACGGCCGCTGCCGACGCACCCGCCGAAACCGGCGAGCCACCCGTTCGCCCCGACGGCGGTGAACTCCCAAGACCGGCCCAGCTCCCCTTCCCGCCGGACAACCTCATCGGCCGCACCGAGGCGGTACAGGACCTCCTGGACACGCTGACGAACCCGCGACCCGAATCCCTCGTCATCGCCACGGTCACCGGCACCGCAGGTGTCGGCAAGAGCGCGCTGACCGTCCACGTCGCCCAGCGCCTGCGGGACCGGTTTCCGGACGGGCAGCTGTACGCCGGCCTGCGCGGCACCTCCGCCGACCCCGCGAACCCCGGCACGGTACTGGCCGGCTTCCTCCAGGCGCTCGGCTTACCTGAGCCGGCGATCCCGGACGGAGCGCAGGAGAAGGCCGCCCTCTTCCGTACGACGGTGGCCGGCCGCCAGATCCTGGTGGTCCTGGACGACGCCCGGGATACCGCCCAAGTCGAGGCACTCCTCCCGGGCTCGCCGACCTGCGCCGTGCTCGTCACCGGCCGGGCCGCACTGGAGGGGCTCCAGGCCGTACACCGCGTCCGCCTGGAACCCCTGGCCGCCCGGGAGGCGCTGGCCGTGCTCGACGCCACCGCAGGCCCGCGGCGGATCGCCGCCGAGCCCGTACAGGCGGCGGCCATCGCCGAGCGGTGCGGCGGACTGCCCCTGGCCTTGCGCCTGGCCGGCGCGCGGCTCGCTACCCGCCCCTCGTGGTCCCTGTCCGACTTCGTCCGCCTGCTCGACGGGTGTCACCCCGCCTTTCCAGCGCTTCCCCCGTTCTCCGTGTTCCCCGCGTCGGCCGGATCCCAGGACGGCATCACGGCGTGCGTCCGGCCCAGCTACGACCTGCTCGACGGCGAAGAAGCCCGCCTGTTCCGGTTGCTGGCGCTTCGCGGCCGGGGCGCCACGGACGTCGCGGGGGCAGCCGCCCTCGGCGGACTGTCACCGACGCGCACCGGGCAGTTCCTGGAACGGATGACCGGACTCGGTCTGCTGGAGTCGCCCCAACCCGGGGTCTACCGCCATTACGCGCTGCTGAGGACATTCGCAGCCGAGGTCTCCCGCGCCGACGACCGGCCCGATGAACGGGTAGCGGCCCTCGTCCGCTTCCTCGACCAGCTGCTCGCCGACGCCCGCGCCGTCCACGCCGCCGAACGCCCGGGGCACCACGTCCCAGGCATGCTGCCCCCAGACGGCCACCCCGGCCGCCTCGACAGCCGGCAGCGCCTGCTCGACCCCGAACACGACGGTGCGCTCACCGTCGCCGCGCAAATCCTGGAAACCGTGCCGTCGGCCGTCGCCGCGGCCGCCGATCTCGCGCTCGCCGTCGAGCCTCTCCTGGAGGGCTCGCACCTGTGGGCCCATTCCCTCGACCCGCTCGGCACGATCCTGCGGGCCGCCCAGGACCAGGGGCACCTGCGTGCGGCGGGCCGCGCCGGCTACGTGCTCGCAAGCGCATTCACCCAGCTGGGACGGCTGGACGAGGCCGGCCGGATGCTGGACACCGCCGAACACGCGGCGCGGGCCGTGGGGGACGACGCGGTGCACACCGCGATCCTCAACCGCCGGGCCCACCTGTGCCAGTACCGGGCGCACTGGCGGCGGGCCGACGCCCTGCACCGGGAGGCCGTCGCCGCTGGCGATGCCTGCGGCAGCGACTGGGCCGGCCGCAACGCCCGTGCGAGCAGCGTCAGCACACTGCTGCGCCTCAGCAGGCGCGACGAGGCCGCCGAGATCAGCCGGACCACCCTCGCGTCGGCCGTCGATGCGGGCGACCGGGGCGGCGAGGCGTACGCGCTCTACAACCTGGGACTCACCGCCCGTCATCTCGGCCGCCCCGACGAGGCAGTGGCCCGGCACCAGCAGAGCGCCGAGTTGGGCGCGCGGTACGGCTCCCCGGTGATGGAGGCGATGAACCTCATATCGGAGACAGCCGCCCAACTGGCCGGGAACCGCCCGTCGGACGCCGTGGACTGCGGCGAGCGCGCGGTCGCTGCAGCCCGCCGGCTCGGCTGGCACGCCGCCGAGGCCCGGGCCCGCCGGCTCCTGGAAACGGCCCTGGCGGCGGCCGACGACTGCAAGCCGGTCAAGCCGGTCAAGCCGCAGCCACAGCAGTCCAAAGATCCGCTCGCCTCGCCCGCCCGCCCCCGGCACCCGCACCATCCCCCATCGGCAGCCCCGTCGGCTTGCTGAAGCTCCAGAACGCCGGATAGCGGCCCACCCCGGGCCGCCCCTCCCACCGGCAACCCACCCGTCCCCGCGCGCATCGCCTCCGTGTCACCGCACGACACCGCCCCGCACGGATTCCCGTACGGGGCGACACGCTCTGGGCACCTGGGGGATCCGCCAGGGCCGGTACCGATGATCGATCGGATCGGTACGCCGTCCATGGCGCCGCACGAGGGACCGGACGCTCTTCGACGCGTCCGTATGACGACCGGGTCGGGCCCACAGCCACCCAACCGGCAGCGGATGGAGTCCGCTGCCCCCGCACCCGGTCTCCCGGGCGGCTAGGGGAGCGGCTTGCCGGGACACCAGGCGTCGCCCCAGGCCGTCGTCACGATGCACTGTTTGTTGTCGTGGCCACCGCCCTGCGGGGGTGTGACGGTCGTTCCGTGCACGGCAGCGGAGGCCGTAGCGGCGCCGCCCCACAACATTCCGATGCCCAGCACGACCGCGGACAGCGTCCGCACCACGATTGCGCACATGGTGTCAATTCCCCTCGCTTCGGCGACATTCCGGCGACGGCGGGGCGGTGCTCCTGGTCGGGGAGCCGTTCCTGCCGTGGTCATCACCCTGCCAGTCGATTGACGGCGCACACATCCCCGATGGGGGATCATGATCCTGCCAGGCACGTTTAGGAGGTATGCCAGATGGAGACGGACAGGGAATCCGCCCCGGCAGCCACAGTGCCCGGCCTCGACAGCGCGGCGGTCATGCTCTACCGGTGGGCGGTCGTCCACGAACGCCTGACCCCTGCGACCCTCGCGCGGGCTGCGGCCGATACCGGGATCAGCCCGCAGGCATGCCTCTCCGCGGTGAAGGCCCTCACCGACTCCTGCCTCTTCACGGAACTGGCCGACGACGGCGCGGAGCAGGGGCAGGCCGGCTGGCAGCCGGTCAGCCCCCAGACCGCCACTGCGCAGCTGCTGTCGGACCGGGACACCGCCCTGCGCGCACAGGAGGAGGCGCTGCGGGAACAGCGCCGGCACATCCAGCTCCAGCGCGACGGGCTGGCGGCGCTGACGCCGGTCTACCTCCAGGCCCGCCGCCACGCCTTTCCCCAGGGCACGATCGACCACGTGCCGGACAAGCTGGCGGTCCGCTCGCTGCTGTCGGACGTGATCGACTCGTGCCGCGGCGAGGTACTGGTCTCCAAGCACGGCGGGGCGTTCTCGCCCGCGGCGTTGCGGGAAGCGTTGCCGCGCGACCTGGCGCTGCTCGGGCGGGGCATCCGGATGCGGAGCCTGTACCAGCACGCGACGCGGTTCGACCAGGCCACACGGCTGCACGCGGAGCAGCTCATCGGAGCGGGCGCCGAGATCCGGACGCTGCCGGAGGTACTGCCGCAGATGATCATCGTGGACGGGACGCTGGCCCTGTTGCCGGCCCGGTCGGGCGGTGCGCTGCTCATCCGGGAGCCGGACCTGCTGGCCTATTTGCTGGACGTCTTCGAGCGGGACTGGGAGAACGCCGCGCCGTTCGCGACGGGACCTCAGGCCGCGCACGACGTGTCCAAGACGATGAAGCAGAGCATTCTCGTGCTGCTGGCCAAGGGGCTCAAGGACGAGTCCATCGCGCGGCGGCTGGGCATTTCCCTGCGCACCTGCCGCCGCCACGTCTCCGAACTCCTGGAGGGACTCGGCGCGCACAGTCGTTTCCAGGCGGGCGTCATCGCCGAGCGCCAAGGCCTGACCGCCCACCCGGACCGGCCCGCGCCCGGCGCCGCCGCGCCCGATGCCGCCGGGTTCGGGGAGGCGACGGGCTGTCCCGGCTGCGGCGGTCCGGTGGCCGCCCCCGCCGCCGGCCCGCGCCGGCCGGGCGGCCGTCCGCCCCGCCACTGCTCGCCCCGCTGCCGCTCCCGCGCCTACCGGGCACGGCTGAAGGGACAGGCGGCCGGAACGGAAAATGCCGCGCTGGACGGTACGGGCGTCACGAAACCCATTGGCCTCGTCACGTAATCGCTTCTGCCACCGCGCTGCTCATCGGCGACCCGACGAGTCTCACGGTGACGGCGCACTCGTGGTTGTGGCTCGTTGCCACCGGGCTTCGGCGCTCATGACCGCCGTCCATGCCGTGCAAGGCGTCCGGCCGCTCCGCGCCCAAGGAGTCCGGCCGCAGCGCCGGGTGCGGGCGCGTACGGGGCGGCGGGTGTGTGGTCGGGCTGGGCGCTCATCGGCTCCTCCTGCGGCAGGTGCTGCCGGCCACGGTAGAACGACGTGGCCTCGGCCGTGGAGCTTCGGGCAGACGCGAGGGTGCGGAGCGGTCTCTGACGCGGCGGTCCAGCCACTCCGGCGACGAGGTTCGTCGGGGTGCCTTCTACGGAACCCAGCCGGACGGCCTGACCTGGCTCGCGCGGTACGGCCTGGCAGGCACTGTGTTCGCTGCCACCGCCGCGAGGTTCCGGTGGTCGGTGGTCGGCAGCGGGTTCGGCCAGGGTGTCGTGGTCGACTTCGGCACGGTGCCGGTCTCCAAGCAGGACATCATCCGCGACGACGTGATGATCGCGTGGGCGCCCGACGGCGTCGGCGTGGTCGACATCCGGGTCACCAACAATCTGGGCACCTCCCCGGCCGTCCCGCGCGGCCAGTTCGCCTACGGCGGCCCCGCCTCCGTGGTGGTCACCGGCATCAGCCCGGACAGCGGCCGGGCCGGCGACCAAGTCCAGGTCAACGGCCTCTACTTCGGCTCGGACGCCCAGGTCTACTTCGGGGACCACCTCGCCGAGCTCGTCGAGTACGCCCCCCAGCAGCTGCTCGTCAAGGCGCCCACGGTAACCATCGGCATCGGCAAGCCCGCGACCGTCAACGTCACCGTCCTCTCGAACGGCTACTCGTCCCCCGCGAGCCCGGCGGACGAGTTCACCTACTCGGAGTGGCACCAGAACTGAACCGGTTCCTTACCCGAAGGCGTTATCCGCGGGATCGCCTCACGGTGAGCGGCAGCAACTGCCTCGGGATTGATCGAACCCACCGCCTCCACATGGAGTTGCGGGAGAAGTGCCATGGGGCCGCCTCCTGGAGTGATGCCTTCGAGTCGGCCTGCCCATCATCTGCCGGATGCCGGCGGCCAGGGCGAGGAGTCCCGGCCCGCTGCGGGCGAACACTCCGGCGTCTGTGCTGGTTCGCTGCGGCGGGAACGCCGAGAGCTCGACTCCGGCCTGCTGCAACCCGACGGTCCGGCGGGGCCGACTGCGCCCGGTCCGCGCCCTGCACGCTGCATGGCCAGGACGTCGCCGCCGAAGGCCGCCTGCCCGGCCATGCCTCCGCCGGCCCGCGTCGCCGGGTGCAGATCTTCCGACTACTCCGGAGGTTTGCGCGCTGCCGCCACGATCCTCTCCAGCGCCGAGGCGTGCCGCTGGAATGCCTGGCGCCCGTACGGGGTGAGGCGGAGGTGGGTGTGCCGTCCCGTGCGGTTCCGTGTTTTCCGGACCTCGACATACCCGGCGTCTGCCAACGCGGCGACCTGCTTGGACAGGGCCGAGTCGCTGGTGCCCACCGCATCCCGGACGAATCCGAACTCCACCCAGTCGGCAGGAGCCAGGAGTGCGACCACCGAGAGTCGCGCCGGGACATGCAGGAACTCGTCGAAGTCCGGATCCATCAGGCGTGGCCGTTCCTGCGGACGATGGTCCCGACGACCGGGCGCAGCGCGTACGAGCCGGCCACGGCCGTAAGGGCGGTGACAGCTGCGGCGATCGTGTGCCGTGCCGGCAGGCCGAGGAAGTAGGCGGCGATGGCGGCCGTCCAGAAGAGCACGAGAAGGAGCACCCCCATCGCCGCGTAGAACAGCATCTCCGGGCCGGCGGTCTTGCGGCGGACCGCGGCCCTGCGCTGGTACACGAACAGCCCTCCCAGGGTCAGGCCGTTCCCTGCCAGGACCGCGGCGGTGTTCCAGGGGCTCGGCAGATCGAAGGACGAGCACACAGCGAACAGGCCCAGCGCCGAAATGATCAGGTAGCGGCGGGAGTGGGCGTGGCGCATGTACTCGTCAAGCGTCTGCTCCTGACGGTGATGTATGGCGTCGAGGGCGGTCTGGGCGTCGTAAGCGGTCATAGGTCGCGTCCCTGGTCATCAGTCTTCCGAGTGCTTTCCCATAAGGAAAGTACCACCTTCTTTCCATGCAGGAAAGAAGGTGGCGGGAGCAGGCCGCCGCCGGTGCGGCCTGGCTTCGTGCCCCGGAAGACCCTCGGCGCGCGGGCGGCCGTGCCGGCCGTCGTAGGCCGACCAGTGCGTCGACGGCACGTGAGGACCGCTCCCGGCATCGAACATGCGGACACGGAGTGCGGTGGACGGATTGCCTGTCCCCCACGATCCTGCCGGCGGAGCTTTCGGCCTTCCACGACAGCCACCGGCTGAACGTGGCGTGTGGCTCTCGTGCGCGGCTCTGGCTGCAGGAGCCCGGTTTCGCCTGCAGAAGGCAGTCCGGGATATTCGAACGGTCCTGGCTTGATGACGCCGGACAGACCTCAGGCCTAAGGTGTGCCGGTGATCTTCAAGAGGAAGCGGAAGGCTTCGGGCCTCGACGCCGCTGTGTCCGAACTGGAAGAGGCGGTTGCCGCTCGCGATGGCGACCGCACCGGGCGTGCCTTCGCCGCCATGATGAACGGTGTGCAGTCGGCGTCGGACCCTGAACGTGTTCCGGCAGGGCCCCGGCTGGCGGCGCTGCTCCCCGTCTTCCCGCCCACCGGTCCGCGGCCGATGCTCGCGATGGCGGCCGGCTTCTGCGTCGAGCGCGGGGCCGATCCCGTGGCCTGCGCCGGACCGATCCTCGACAGCGTCCACCGGGACCTGCTCGACGCCCTCGAGTTCGCCCGCCGCTGGACCGCCGCCGGCGAAGCCGAGGACGAACTGCCGGAGCCGGACGAGAAGATCATTGACGACGCCCTGCTGGCCCGCCTGGGCGGCGACGTGCACGAGGCCACTCGGCTGACGCTGGCCTGGTGCGCGGTCGAAGAGTGGCAGCCGCCCGCGCTGGCCGTGCTGTGCCGCAGCGCCGAGGTGCGCCGCCGGCACGCATCCGCGATCCTTCCCACCTGCCGCGACCTGGCGGCCCTGGAACGGCACGACCTCAAGTGCCTGGCCTACGCGCTGGCGGTTCTGGACGACGAGCCCCTCGTAGTGCTGCACAGGCCCACCGGGACCGGGTTCGAGATACGCATCGGCGGCATCGGGGACAACTTCCAGTTGCACACACTCCTCGCCCACATCCTCGTCGGCGGCGGCTACATCCCCGGCACCGGCCCTTCAGCAGAGAGCGTCCGCCTGGCCACGGACCCCGAGCCCGCCCACGGACGTACCCAGGCCATCGCGACCGGGGCCTTCGAACTCCTCGCCCCGGACGGCGAGCGGATCTGGAACGAGGGGCTGCCCGACGACATCCCCGTGGTGGAGGGACGCCGCCTGCTCGTGCTCGACGAACCGGCATACCGGCGCAGCTGGAACGCAGACCGGTTCTTCCCACACCTCCCGGGCACAGCCGAGCTGACTCGCGCCCTGACCGCAGACGAGACACGGACCTGGCTCGCCCGCACATCACCCAGAAACCTAATCCGCCGGCCTTCCTGACCCGACGGACCGGACCGTCACCACTCCGGGCGACCACCCTGACCGTGGCGGCCGACTACCTGGGCCGGCGGCCGGCGGCCGGCGGCCGGCGGCCGGCGGCCGGCGGCCGGCCCAGGTAGTCACGGAAACGTTGGTGACCCGCCGAGCAGGTCCCAGGCTCCCCCTGCTCTGCCGCTCTCGGCTCTCGCCTGCATTTCCCCACACGGCAATCGCGGTTGACGCGCCGCGGCGCGCACCGGTCTGCCGGGCCGATGACCGACCTGCACATCCAAGCGGTGGACGACTTGCCGACCGGTCACCGGCGGGTGTTGAGGAAGCCGATGACGGTCGCACCCCACCAGCCGAGCTGCGAGACCAGGACGGTCGAGACGGCGCGCAGGAGCAGCAGTCGGGGCGCGGCGCCGCCGGTTGCGCTGCAGAGGGCGGACAGCCGTGGCTGGAGAGTCCAGGCGTGCAGGCCGTTGAGGGCGACGAGGAGCACGAGTGCGAGCTTGACCTGGGTGAGCGGGGAGGCCGGGTCGGGGTGGAGCAGGACGCCGCTGGCGACGAGGCCGGCCAGGCCGAGCCAGATCGGCAGGTGAACGGCGTCGGCCGTGCGGAGGACTTCCGGCAGGGAGCGTCGGCCCATCAGCCACTGCAGGCCCAGCCAGTCGGCGGTCAGGACCCCGCCGAACCCCACGACCAGGGAGAGCAGGTGCACGAAGAGCGCGACGGTGTGGAGTCGGGCGTCGGCCTGGACGTGGGTCGCGGTCCAGACGGCAGCGGCCCAGACGCCACACAGGCCTGCCGCGGCGGCAGAAAGCAGCACCCCTCTGGGGATCAGCGGAACGGCGGGCGACACCCATGGACCGGGGAGCGGAGCCGCCGAGGAGTCGTGCGCCGGCGCGGGGCGGGCCATTGCGGAGGCGGTCACTGCCATTGGTCCTTAAAGCTGTTGAGGCGCGGCATGGCCGGCCCCCGCAGGCCGATCGTGAGCGGGTGCAACTCGAGTCCGCAAAGTGAGACTTAGGTGAGCCTTCCCTTTGTAAGGATGGCCTAAATAAGCCACAGAGGGCTTGATTCGGTCAAGTGGCGTGATCTATTCGTTGCGCGGCGCTCAGCTTGCGCGTGTGCCCCGGCCAGACGCCAAGGCGCGGCCGTTCCCTGCCCGGGGCGGGGGTTGTCTCAGCCGGCCCGCTCGAAGGCGAGGTTCACGTTCGGGCAGCCGGCCGCGTACCCCGGCAGCGCCTCCCGCTCGGCCCGGTCCGCCGCCAGACCCCACCGGTGCTTGGTCGCCACCCACTCACCGATGTACCGGCAGTGCACCGCCGGAGCCGGCATCCAGGGCGCCATCAGCCGGCTCGCGGCCACGTTGAAGACACCGCAGACGATGAAGAACCGGGAGAACGGCCGCTCCGTGCCCAAGAGCCCCGACCAGCCGGGGGGGGTGGGCTGGCCGGGGCCTGACGCCGCCACGTTCGGCTGCCCCGGGCCGTCGACCAGCTCGTCGAGGCCGCCGAATACGCGCCCGACGCGCAGCGGGCCGAAATCCAGGCGGACGCCGTCTGCTACGCCCGTGCCGTACGGCTCCAGGAGTGGCCCGCCATGGCCGACGGCACCGGCTCGCCGGCTCCCAGCGTCTGGTCCACCGACTTCCGCCGGGTCTTCCGTGAACTGGAGGGCAAGCCGGTCTTCGGCATGCTGGTGGCCGCGGACAACAAGCGCTCGGAGGAACGCGAGGAGCGCCTCACCCAGGCCACCGCGAGCATCCCCAGCGCGATCCTCTGGTTCCTGCTGGCGACACTGGTCATCACCGTGATGGCCCTGGGCGTCTGCCTGCCCCGCCGCAACAACCGCGGGCAGCTCATCACCCTCACCATCATCACCGCGCTCCTCACCACAACCCTGTGCATCATCCGCGACGTCGACCGCCCCTTCGGCGGCATCATCAACGTCCGGCCCACCGCCATCGCCGAGGCCGAACGTCAGGCCACCGCGATTTCCTCACCCACCACACGGCCGCCGACCTGCCCTGCGACGCCCAGGGCAACCGCCGGACCACATGACACACCGACAGCCACCGTCCGCAGAACAGGCCCTCCAGCTGAGCGGATGGCCTATGTGGTCGCTGGCCGATCAGGGCCTGGGGGCTTGTAGGTGTCTGGAGCCCTGGCAGACGGCCGCCCCTCCTCTGCCCAGGCAACTCGACTGATCCGTAACAGTTGTGATGGGGCACCAGACCTTCCGCTTTCCTTGATCACCCCCGTGCTCCAATGTGCGGGCGGGATAGGGGACCCGCGGAGGAATGAGGGGGAGGCGGGGGATCACGGAGCAAGCGGGACGGGTCGCGGTCTGGCTGGCGATCGCACTCGTGGGGCTGATGGCGGGGGTGATGTCGGCCATGGAGGTGAGCGGGGCGCTGGAGCGGGAGCGGGAGTACCGGGCTTCCCCGGTCTGCGCCTCCGTGCCGGTGACGGCGTCGGCATGTGTGTGGGAGCAGGCGTTCACGGTGCGCGAGAGCGCCACCAACGAGAGCGCCGCCAGCGAGGGCGACGACGGGAAGAAGCCGGCTGCGACGTTGCTGCCCCCGAACGGCAAACCATGGAACGCGGCGTTCCGTAACACCGGTCCGGTGTTGTCGCGGATGCGGCCGGGTGACCCGGTTGTCGGCGTGGTCTGACACGGGGGCATCGTCGAGGTGCGGGATGCCGGCGGGCTGCGGCAGCAGACGACGCTCGGCCCGGTGGGGTGGCCGGCGGACCGGCTGGGGGCGCTCTCGCCCTCATCCCGTTCGGTCTGATCGCCCTCGTCGGCTCGCTGTGGGCCATCGTGAGGCGCCACGACCGGCGGCACCGACGCGCGGCAGGCATGGTGCGCCGGCACGGCGCCGCCCTGGGTGTCACCGCCATTCTGACGCTGTGGGCGCAGTAGAACAACGACTGGCCTCTGGGGGTGATCTGGGCGATCTGGGCGATCTGGGGGCCGCTCGCACTGATCCTCCTCGCCACGATGGTGGCCTCCGCCGTCGAAGACGGTGTGGGCTTCTCTGTGAGGGGTCAGCCGATGCGGACGGTGATCTCGGGGAGGGGTATGTCGGAAAGGTTCAGCTGGAGCCCGGTCAGGGTCAGGTAGGTCTGTGAGTCGGTCAAGGCGGAGGTGGTGGACGGCGCCAGGGTCTTCCCGCGCGTGCTCACCAGCAGGTGCCAGCCCCCGCGCTTGTAGCTGCGGGAGGCGTCGGGGCGGTCGCCGTTCGGGTTCAGCGTCCAGCCCTGGCGCTCCAGGTCGGCGCAGATCGTGTTCATCTCCGACTGTGCGGCGGTTTTCTCGCGGACGGTCATCCAGCCCGTCATGTTCGAGTTGGCGCCGGCCGCGCCGGTCGGGCGGCCCTGCGCCGGGTCGAGGCCCGCCGAGCTGACCGCGGTCCGGATCACCTCGTCCACGGCGTCCCGTGTGAGGGGCGGTGACGTGGACTCCGGTGTGGGCGCCGTCGTGGAGGGGGGCGGCGTGGGTGCGGGCGCGCCCAGGTGGATGCGGCCGTCGTCGTCTATCTGGATGTGGTCCGGCAGGGCAACGGCGGCCAGACTCACGATCAGGGTCGCGGCCAGCCCGATCCACACCCTCTGCAACAGCGCGTTCAACGTGGAGCTCCCCCCGAGTGATCAATTCAGACGGAGTCTCACACATACTGCTCGGCGCCCGGCAGCCTTTGATCGCGGGGCAATCACGTGCCGTGGGTCGACCAAGGCAGGCAAGGCCTTCTACGACGAGGGCATCAAGGGCGCCCCGGCGGTTTTCGCTGAACGACCCCGCCAAGGACAGCTCGTCGGAGAGGCACGACACAGTGCCGCTGGTCGCCACTCACCCGGAGGAGACGGCCGAGCAGGCCCTGGCCGACACCTTGGCCGCGCTGGAGAAGACCGGCGGGAAGTTGGCGCCGACGAGGACAAGCGCGGGCGCGCGTTGTCGTGCGTCGAAGCCGAGGGCGAAGCCTGCGACGACGCGCGGGACCCCGCCGTCCTCCTCGCGCTCGTCCTCCTCGCGCTCGTCCTGCTCTCGCTCCTCGCAGCAGCTGTGGTGCGTGCCGTTACCCGTCCTGGGCGGTCAGGAGCAGGACCAGGGCCCTGGAGCGGGTGATGCCGAGCGCGGTGGCCACCACTTCGGCCGGCATACCGTCGTCGCGCAGCGCGCCCGCGGTCTCCCGGCCCACCCGGGCGGCGATCCGCTCCAGCACACCGGCGGCGCGCAGCGCGGCCAGCGGTACGTCCGCGGCCGTGGCGGTCAGCTGCCCGGCGATCTCGGCCAGGAGCGCGGCCAGCCGTTCGGGCAGCGGTACGGCCGCGTCGCGGACGACGGACAGGTGCGCTGTCCAGTCCGCGAGCGGTCCGGTGAGGTCGACGTCGGCTTCGTAGAGGGGCCGGTCGCCGATCGTGTCCCAGTCCAGGAAGTACTGAGCCGCGCTGCGCCATCCACATGCGCACGCCGCCCGGAGTGCGTCGGCGCGGGGGCGGCGGGCCCGGCCGTCGTAGGCCGACCAGTGCGTGGTCGACGGCACGTCCGACCCGCTCCCGACATCGAAGTACACCGGCCGCGGCTCGCTCCCGCCGACCAGGGCACCCGCCGCGCCCGCGTGCGCGTCCCCGAAATCCACCGTCCACCAGTCCCACTCCACCAGCACACCACCCTCCCCCACGCTCCTGCCGACAGACCCGCCGGATCCCGTCCGCGACCCTGCCCCGTCCACCCACCCGCCCACACCCCGACGGCCCCAACAACCAGCGCGGTTGGATACCGGGCCCCGCAACACGGCGCTGCTGGAGGGCGAGTGGGCTGGCCGGGGGCATGCGGGGAGGAGCCGCAAGGGCGGACCGCGCACGGGCCGGTAAAGAGCGGGCGTGTCCCATCCCCGCCCGCCACACCCCCGCGATCCCCAGGACCCACGTCGCTGCCGAGGTCGGGGCTCACGGTGCCGTTGCCGCCGGTTCCACCATCCCCGCCGAAGTCGTCCCTGCGCCTACGAACACGGAAGCGTGGCCGTAACCGCTTCAGGAATCCCGTCCCCCGTCTTCGTCGTCGGACTGACGCGGTCCGGCCGACGCGCCGTCAGGCCCACACCCACTGCCGCGTGTCGGCCGACTCCCCGGATATCGCGTGATACGTGAGTTGTACAAGGAGTGGCCCTTACGGGGGATTCGCCCCGCCCACCGATGCAACACGGTGGACAGGCACACCATCTCCGAAAGAGGGGACACCGCACGTATGAAACGCCTCGCACCGCTGTTAGCCACCGCCGGACTCATCGCAACCGCCCTGTCCCAGCTGCCCGTTCCCCCGGCATCCGCCGCCCAGCCCACCCCCGAGTACATGAGCCAGAAACCCGCCTGGCACCGCTGCAGCGCAGACAAACCGGCGACCTACGAATGCGCGACCCTCAAGGTCCCGCTCGACTACAAGCGCCCCCAAGGCCCCACGATCGACCTCGCGATATCCCGGGTGAAGAGCGAGAACCCGGCCAAGCGGCACGGCGTCATGCTCCTCAACCCGGGCGGACCCGGCACCACCGGACTCTACCGGCCGATGCGGATGAGCACGGAGATGCCCAAGGAGGTACGGGACCGGTACGACCTCATCGGCTTCGACCCGCGCGGCGTCGGGGCCAGCAGCCCGGTCACCTGCGGGCTGAACCAGACCGAGACGGGCATCGGCGGGGCGTACCGGCCCGAGCGCTTCTCCTCGGACGTGGCGTGGGCGCGCAACGTCGCGGACAAGTGCCGTGAGAAGGCTGGTGACGTGCTCCCGTACATCACCACCCGCAACACGGCCCGCGACATGGACGTGATCCGCGCCGCGCTGGGCGAGCGCAGGATCTCGTACCTGGGCTACTCGTACGGGACCTACCTCGGCGCGGTGTATTCCCAGATGTTCCCGCAGCGGACGGACCGCTTCGTGCTGGACAGCGGAGTGGACCCGCACAGCATCTGGCGCGGCATGTACCAGGTGTGGGCGACCAGCTCCGGGCCGGCCTTCGAGCGGTGGACGCACTGGGCGGCGGAGCGCTCGGCCGAATACGGCCTCGGCGCGACCCCCGGGGCGGTGTCCGACACGTTCTGGGCGCTGGTGGCGCGCGCCGACCGGGAACCGATCGACTACTTCGGGCAGAAGATCACGGGTGACGACATCCGGGACCCGGGAGTGTTCTACTCCCCGGTTGAGGCCTCGATCATCACGAGGTCCCTCAAAGCCGCCGCCGAGCGGACACCCCTGCCGGCGGACGCCGGGGTGCCGGACGTGAAGAGGCTCCTCGCCGGCGGCCGGGAGGCCACCAGGCCGGATACCGACACGGCGGCCGCCCCAGCGCCGGGCAACGGGCCCGACCCGGCGGCCGCCCCCGGTGACAACGCCACCGCCGTCTACTGGTCCGTGGTGTGCGGGGACACGGATAACTGGCCGCGCGACCCCGAGCAGTACGCGCGGGACGCGGTCCAGGACAAGGTGAAGTACCCGCTGTACGGGGACTTCGCGTCGAACATCAAGCCCTGCGCCTTCTGGCAGCGGCCGTTGGAGGCCGCGACGCCCATGACGCACCAGGCGAAGGTGCTGACCGTGCAGAACGAGTGGGATCCGATGACCCCGCTCAGCAGCGGTCAGGGCCTGCACCGCGCTCTGAAGGGCTCGCGGATGGTGCTGGCGAAGGGCGGGCAGGGCCACGGCGTGTACCTCACCGACCCCACCTCCTGCGCCAACGGGCCCGTCAACACCTACCTCACCACGGGCCGGCTCCCCGCGAGGGACGTGACCTGTCAGAGTCCGCCACGCGACCAGGAGCCGAAGGGGTCGCCGGCGCCGTGAACCCTGCCGTCGTCCTGGATGCCTGACGAGGGGACGAGGGGACGAGGGGACACAAGCCGCTCGCCGGTCACCTCATTGGCCGACTGCTCCTTGATCACACTGGACGGAGCGGTGTCCGCGTTGACTTCCGCGACCAGCTCGAAGAACCAGCATCGGGTCGAGGGATTCGCGGCTGCCCCAGGGGACGGTGAATCGTACGCCGGTCCGGGGATGTCGGGGCCGGCCTGGGCGGGGTGGTCGGCGAGATCGCGGACGGCGTTCGGTTCAGGGGCGTTGCGGCCCTCGGGGCCCGGTACAAGACGGGCACGGGGCCTGGCGCCGGTGGGCGGTGTCTTTCGCGTGCGATGCGGATGGGTCGATCCGGACGGCCGGCCCGGGCCGAGGGCCATGCGGACGCGGGTGACCGTGAGGACCGCCACAGAGCCGGGCAGCAGCGTCCACGCGGTCGGCCGCGCAGCCCGGCCGATGGGCCGCCGTAGCGCCGTGGTGGTGGGCGGTCCGGCCCGCGCCGCTCAGCGCGAGGCCGGCAGGGTGAACGCGCGTGAGCGCGGCCGACCGGGGAGGAAGCCGGGGCCGCGCTCACGTGTCACACGGGGAAACGGCAAGGCTCCCCGGTGCGCTGCTGGGGCTGGATCAGGCGTTGACGCAGGTGTTGCCGAAGGACGGGTTGAGCAGAGCGATGACGTTGACGGTGTTGCCGCAGACGTTGACGGGAACGTGGACCGGGACCTGGATGACGTTCCCTGAGGCGACACCCGGCGAGCCGATGGCCGCACCGTGGGCACCGGCGTCGGCGGAAGCCATGCCCGCCGCGCCGAGGAGGACGGCTCCGGTCGCGGTGATGACGGCCGTGGTCTTCTTCACTGGGGTCTCCTTCAGGTGTGCGTCGAAACGGTGCTCTGAGCGGGCGCCGGCCGTGGGCCGGGCAGGCAGGCAGGCCCACGCCGGGCGCTCGTCCCCTCCAACCCCCCAGCCGGGTGCATGGACACGGTGGTCGACCCGTTCGGGTGCCACACATACAACGGGACGCGAAGGCCGGACCCGAGAGCCTTCCGCCCCCAGGGCAGTGCTCCGGCAGGAGGCCCTTGGCCATCGGCAGCGGTCGGGAATGCGCGGCCGCGTACACCTTCAGCTGCTCCGGAGCGCGGGCCACGACCTCTTCGGAAACACCCTGGCCGCAGCTCATCACCGCAACGGTCCACCGGCCGGCGCGCAGGTCGGCGAACCACTGCTCCATAGGCCCGTCTTACAGAAATCCTCCGGCTGTCAGCCGAGTGCCGCCGTTATCCTCCCCGGGACGTGATCGACAGAGAGACGGTGAGGATGACCGAGGGCGTTCCGACGACAGCCCAGGCGGGAAGGACGGATCAGTCCTCCAGCAGCTTGTCGCGCACCGGAATCCAGGCCAGGGCGGACCGGATGCCCTCTTCCACGGACAGCTTCGGCATCCACCCCAGCAGCTCGGCCGCCCGGTCGCTCCTGGTGTAGCCGCCGGCGACGTCACCGGGGCGGGGCTCGGTGTCGACGGTGGCCAGAGGGGTGCTGACGACGTTGTTGAACGCCGCGCACAGCTCCCGGACGGTGGTACCGGAGCCGGTGCCCAGGTTGATCGCGATCGAGCGCTTCGACTCCGTGAGGATGGAGTCGAAGCGCTCGATCGCCGCCACGTGGGCGGCGGCGAGGTCCCAGACGTGCACGTAGTCCCGGATGCCCGTGCCGTCGCGCGTCGGGTAGTTCGTACCGGTGACCGGGAACGGGCGACCTTCCTGGTGCGCCTGGATGAGCACGCCCAGGGCGTGGCTGGGACGCTTCAGCTGCAGGCCCGTACGCAGCTCCGGGTCGGCCCCGACCGGGTTGAAGTACCGCAGCGACAGCACCCGCGGCCCGGCCACGGCGATGTCGGCGAACATGCCCTCACACACCGCCTTGGTCCGCGCGTAGGGGCTCTGCGGCGCCAGCGGCGAGTCCTCGTTGACGGGCGAGCCGTCCTCGGCCTGGTAGATGGAGGCCGAGGAGCTGAAGATGATGCGGTCGCAGCCGTTGCGGTGCAGGTGGCTGACGAAGGACAAGCTCTTGCTGACGTTCGCCTCGTAGTAGCCGGTCGGGTCCGCGACGGACTCGGGCACCACAATGAGTGCCGCGCAGTGCACCACGGCGGAGATATCCGGCTGTTCCGAGAAGATCCGGTCGATCAGCGCGCCGTCCGCGATGTCGCCCTCGTAGAAGGTGCGGCCCTCGGTGAACTCTCTGCGGCCCCGGACCAAGTTGTCGAGGACCACGGGGGTCATGCCCGCATCCAGGCAGGCCGAGGCGACAGTACTGCCGATGTAGCCGGCTCCCCCGGCGATGAGGACGGTTGTCACGATGATCTCTTCCCGGTCGCTGAAACCTCACTGGCCAACCGGCACCAAGGCTATCGGCATACCAGGCGGGGCATCGCGGAACCCTCCCCGCGCCGTTCCGCCTTGAGCCGAAGCACGCTGGTTGTCACCATCGGCATCCGCTGAACTGCGGCTTCAGTCCGGCGAGGCACGGTGGTAGTCACCTGCGGCCGCCGTGCGAGCGATGGCCCGCCCGGCGCAAGGAGATCGCGGGGCGGCGGTGGTAGCCCATCGCGTACATTCGGCGGCCGCTTCGCTCGTGCCGGGCGCGGTCGCCCGTGCTGCCATCTGGCTCTGTCGGAGCGGCCAATGGGGCCACGGCCGTATGGCCGCCCGGGACAGGGCGTGTGATGTGCGGGACGGGTGGGCACGATCAGGACCGGCCGCGCACCGCGGTCCGTGCGGCACGTCGACAAGGGACACCGATGGCGACAGGCATTGTGAAGTGGTTCAACTCGGAGAAGGGGTTCGGGTTCATCCAGCAGGACGACGGCGGACCCGACGTGTTCGTCCACTTCTCCGCCATCCAGACCACCGGCTTCAAGGAACTCGCCGAAGGCGCCAAGGCCGAGTACGACGTCACCCAGGGCCCCAAGGGACCACAGGCCGAGCACGTCGTGCCCATCGGCTGACGGGCCCCGTACACGCCCACCCACGACGGGAGCCTTCTGCCCGAGGCCCGGCAGGGGGCTCCCACGTGCTCGCACATCGCGCGAGCCACCGAGCCGAGAGCCGCTACGCCCCTCCCTGGCCACTCCGGTCAGGCCCCGGGCCCGGTCCGGCCTCGCGGGCAGCGTGCCGCTGGGCTTCCTCCGAGGGCCGCACCAGCAGCCCCGCCGGGCCCGCGTCCGGGTGCGGTCAGGTGCGGCGGGCTTCGATGACTGCCTCGGGTGAGGAAGACCGCAAGACGCCGGCGGCGGGCACGCTGCTGCTGCCCGTGCAGACGCTCGCGGCGATGACGGAGTGCCGGCCCGCGGCGATGCCGGGCCCGAGGGTGATCATGCTGCCCAGCGCCCAGGGCTGCAGCAGCCAGGCCGGCCCGGCGGCCGTGGCCAGTGAGGCGCCGTTCACGCGGGCTGTCCGGTGCGGCTGGGTCCGGGCCACGCGGGAACGGCACGCCGCCGCATTGTCTGGGAGCCGCGCCGCGTCTTCGACACGGGCGAGCCAGCGCCTCCACGACTGGCACACGCGAAGGACATAGCGTGCGCATATGGGTGCAATGTGCAGTTCCTTGGCTGTGAGCGGGGGGCCGGTCCGAGTGGCCGCAGCTGATGCGGCCGGCCGGGGCGGGGTGTGTGCCGGTCGGGGCACCGCGGGCCGACGGGTGGGCGCATGCTGAAGAAGGCCGTGGTCGCCCTGGGGATCGTTCTGGTTCTGCAGAGCTTTTTCGCGCTCTGCCTGGTCAGTGCGCTGCAGCTGCTCGTCCTGCGCAACACCCCGTTCGGGGTGACCGGGGCGTCCCCGGTGGTGAACGCGGTGGCCTCGAAGGTGTCACTGGATACCCGCAGCTATGCGGACGAGTCCGCGGTGATGGCGGCGATCGGCCAGAGCAAGCTGTACGGCGCCTACCTGCCCGGCCAGGCGAGCGACACCCTGGTCGTGGTCCCCGCCAAGAGCTTCTTCGGCCGGGTGGAGCTGGAAGCCGCGTTCGAGGACGCGTCCAGGAAGCTCGACAGGCCCCTGACGGTGAAGACCGTCAAGCCGCTGCCGGAGTACGACCGCCTCGGCGGCGTCTCCGGGCTGCTGCTGATCCCGCTGCTCATCGGCGGCTACCTGGCGGCCGTCCTGCTGCTCAAGGCGACCAGGACGGCGGCGGCCCCCTGGCACGTGGCGATGCTCGTCGGCTACTCGACGGTGGGCGCCCTGCTGACGGACCTGATCGCCGGGCCGGGGATCGGCGCCTACTCCAGCAGCCATTTCTGGCCGCTCCTGCCGTGCTTCATCCTGATCGCCGCCTCGGTCAGCCTGGCGGCCGCCGCCTTCCAGCGTCTCCTGGGACCTGTGGGCACGCTCGCGGTCGCGGTCCTGTTCATCATCGTGGGCGGCTCCGCGGCCGGCGGCGTCGGTATCACCCTCCTGCCCGTCTACTGGCAGCACATCGGCGCCGTCTTCCCGCCCCAGCACGCCATCACCCTGGTGCGCAACGTCATCTACTTCAACGGGAACAACATCACCGCACCGCTGATCGTCCTGGGCCTGTATGCGCTGGGTGGTGGCATCGTGATCGGCTACCTGGGACGGTGGCGGCCGGTCAGAAGGGTCGGCAAGGCGGCACCCGCCGACGCGTCCGGCACGCCCCGCGTGGCCGATGCCCCGGGCGCGCGGGCCGCGGGCCCGAAGACCGCGGTGCGGGTGCTCGTCGCGCTGGCGATCGCCGCGGTCATGCAGTGTCTGTTCACCGTCAACTACATGAGCTCGGCCCACGAACCCGTCGCGACCGACATGCCGTTCGGCACGGTCGGCTCCCCTCCGCTCCTGACCGCGGCCCAGAAGAACCTCTCCCTGAAGGTCAGCCGGTATTCCAGCGAGCAGGCGGCGAAGGACGCGATCGACCGGGCCGAGATCTACGGAGCCCTCATCCCGGGGCAGGCATCGGACACCCTGCTCGTCGTGCCCACCCTCAGCGACGTCGCCCCCCTCGACCTGGCGGCGAACTTCGAGATCGCAGCGAAGAAGCTCGGGCGGCCGCTCAGCGTCCAGCAGTACGCGCCGCACCCACTGGCGAAGAAGGACCCCTTCGGCCTCGTGGTGTCCCTGATGCTGGTCCCGCTGCTGGTCGGCGGCTACATGGCCTCGACCATGCTCAGAACCGTCACCGGCAGCGCGACCGGACGCCGGCGCCTGACCGCCCTCCTCGGCTTCTCCGTCCTGGCCGGGCTCGCGGTCAGCCTCATCGTCGGCCCCTGGCTCCAGGGCTATCCCTTGGAGAAGTTCTGGATCGTCTGGCCGATCCTCTCGCTGATCGTCGCCGTCGTCGCCCTCGTCGCCGCCGTCCTGCAAAAGCTCCTCGGCGCCGCCGGAACACTCGTGACCGTCATCGTCGTCATGCTCTTCGGCAACCCCTCCTCCGGAGGGGCCAACGGCGTCCCCTACCTCCCCGGGTTCTGGCGCGACATCGGCCCGTTCCTGCCGCCCCGCAACGCCTACATCCTGCTCCGCAACACGGTCTACTTCGACGGCCACGGCACCACACAGGCCCTCACCGTCCTCCTCGCCTACCTGGCCGTCCCGGCGATCGCCCTTGCCCTCCTCGACCGGTTCCGCACCCCCGAGATCCCCGTGACCCGCGAAACCGAAGCCGAAGCGACCGCGCTGACCGTCCCCGTCGGCGGCCTGCCGTAGTCCTGCAGACCAGAGCTGACGACCACACCCGTCTCGTCGTCCAGCCCCGGACAACGAGACGGCAGCCGGTCCGCTCCCATGGGACCGGGGGTGCAGGTGACGGTGTTCCCGCCGCACCCGGCCGCGATGTCGAACAGCCGGTCCCGCGCGTCCTGGTCGACGGCAAGCTGCCGGCGCTGCTTGGCCGCGGTCCGCTCCGAGGCGTGGCGGCACAGGGCGCCAGAGGGCGGCAGAGGGCGGCAGAGGGCGGCAGCAGCCGCTCGAACGGACACGGCGGTTGCGGTCGCCGGGCCCGTGACCGCAACCGCCGTGTCCTGCCCCGGGAGTCTCAGCCGGCCCGCTCGAAGGCGAGGTTCGCGTTGAGGAACATCTGGGCCGACAGCACCCAGCGGCGAATTTGATCTTGCTTCTCCTGCTCGGTTCCCGGGGAGAGTCCGGCGGGTCGGCAGGGGCAGAGTGCGGGCGGGCCGTGTCGCCGCGCCTGGCGTGGTGAACGGGAGGGTGCGCCGGGCCGGCACCCTGCTCCGGGTGGGTGGGTCTTGCGATGCCAGCGGGTGATGGTTGCGGACAAAGGTCGGTTGCGTCCGAAATTCGGCTAATAACACCGAGTCCTGTGCACCGAGTGAAGAGGTTGTGCCGACCGTGTTGAAGACCGCATTCCGGATCGCTTCCGCCACCGTCCTGGCCACCGTCTCGTTGGGGTTCGGCTCACCCGCCGGCGCCGCGGCGGACCCGTACCCAGGTACCCCGCAGCAGATCCGCGACACCGGCCCCTGCGGCCCGACCGGCGCCTACCGCGCGTCGGAGTGGACGCAGACCACCACGGACCCCGAGATCCGGCCGGAGGTGGACCTCGCCGCGGTGCGGGAGGCCTGGTACTGGCGGCACGACGGGAACACGCTGTGGCGGGGTGACACGCGGGACCCTCAAACGATCTTCGCCAGCGGCTTCGCCCCGCGGGGCACGGACCTCACCCCGCTGGCGCAGTGGATCATCGGGGGCTCCGGGCAGCAGAACGCCGCGCACGTGAGCACCAGTTGTGAGCGGTGGGTGGCGCAGGAGTTCGCCACGGGGGGCGGGAACGACGGCTGGGTCTACGCGATCCAGGCTCCCGGCGGGATCGACGTCAATGCCACCGCGCGGCAGACCGGCATCCAGTCGCCCTACCTGTGGAACAAGGAGATCGACTTCCCCGGCGGCATCGAAGGCAGGTTCATCGAGGGGGCCTGCCAGTACCACTTCGTCGGCCACGACCCGCAGACGAACGACAGGATCTACCGGAACCTCGGCTGCGTGACGAACAGCAACTTCCACCCGACCCCGAGCAAGCACAAGGAAAAGGAGCCGGCCGGCGCGCCGCATTGATCTGATCGCCGGCGGGAGCGGTTGCCGCACCGGCCGTTCGCCGTGACGCGCAGCGCCAGGTGGTGACGAGGTGAAGACCCTCGGCCGCCTGGCGCTGCGCGTTGCCGGGCAGCGGCCGCGCGTGGGCCGCCCGGCCCTCACCGCAGTGATGCCGGGGCGGGAAGGGAGCGGACGTGAGGCACAGGTGCACCCGAACCGCACGGCCTCTGCCGCAGCCGGCGGACCACCGCCCCGCGACGTGAACAGCCCCGGGTCAGGAGCCCGGGCCGCGTCGTTGTACGGGGCACTGCGCAGCAGATCGACGGTGAGAACGCCGCCCCCGGCGGGTGTTGGGGCGGCCCGGTGGCGCTGCTGCCCCCAGAGCGCTCTGGGCACCGGGGCTCACCCGCGCACGCCATATCGGCGCGGGCCGGCCGCGCCCCTGACCGCCACCCGCACCGGTCGAAGCTCGGCCCCGGAAACTGGTCCTGACACCTGACACCTGACACCTGGCACCTGGCACTGCCACCGCCACGAACGGCGGCGCCCGTCCCCCCGGCGACAGCGGAGCGAACACGTCGCCGAGGGGCTGCCAGTGGCGCCGTGTTGCGGCATCGGGTCGCGGTCACCCGTCCTGGCCGGGACGGTCTTCCTGTCGTGCCAGAACGGTGGTGGCCCAGCCGTGTTCCAGCAGGGCGAACAGGTCGCGCATGGTCCGGGCCGGGTCTTTGCTTGCGCGGGCGATGCCGGGGGCTTCCATGGCGAAGCGTGCCAGGCCGGTGACGGCGGGGGCGTCCGGGGCAAGCCCGGTGGCATCGGCGAGGGTGGCGGCCAGTGCCTCCTCGTGGCGCGACCACATGCGCCGGGCGTAATCGCGGAGCGCGGGGGTGGATTCGACGAGGACGAAAGTGGGGTCGTCGGTCCGCACAGCGGTCCGGGTGGACACGAGGTAGTCGCGCAGGGCGTGCAGCACGGACTGCCCGGGGGCTCGGTCGCGGACGGCCGCGACCAGGGCGCTCTCGACGTCCGCGTCCAGGTCGAAGACGAGGGCTTCCTTGCCGGAGAAGTGCTTGAAGAGTGTGCTCAGTGAGACGTCGGCCGCCTCCGCCACCTCGCGTACACCGACGTTGTCGAAGCCGTGTTCGGTGAACAGCCGCAGTGCTGCATCCGCCAGTGCCTGCCTGGTCTGGGCCTTCTTGCGCTCGCGGCGCCCTGTCGTCGTCTCGGCCATGCCCTCACCTTACCCGCTTGAGGGGATTCGATCGTAAAGGCACTCGGATAGAAAATCGGAGCGGTTGCACTTTTGGAGCGACTATGTTTTTGTTGGCGGCGAGCCTGACCGGCACTCGGATGCCGGACCCGGGGCGCGTTCCCGCACCGGAACGATTGCCGCCATGCCCGAAGTCGGCCTGCCGGAGGCGCTGAAGGAGAACCTGCGCTGCACACCGGCCGCCTCGCCCCATTCCAGGAAGGCACCGCAAGACACCTGCACTCTCTTGACCCGCAGAACGGAGCGTCACCCCTTATGTCCACCATCCCTCGCATCGCGATCGTCGGTGCCGGCCCCGGCGGCCTGGTCTGCGCGCGCGTCCTGCAGCAGCACGGCGTGCCGGTCACGGTCTTCGAGCATGAGCCCGACCCCAACTCCCGCTCGCAGGGCGGCACTCTCGACATCCACGAAGACACCGGCCAGGTCGCCCTTCGCGCGGCCGGACTGTTCGGCCAGTTCCTCGCCCTGTCCCGGCCCGAGAGCCAGGAGTGGCGCCTGCACGATCGCCACGCGACCCTGATACGCCACGACCAGGCCGGCGAGGACGATCTGAGCAGCCCCGAAATCGACCGCGGCCAGCTGCGCGCGCTCCTGCTGGACGCCCTCGCCCCCCGCACGGTCCGCTGGGGCCACTCCGTAAGGGCCGTCACCCCGCTGCCCCACGGCACCGCCCGCCTGCACCACCACGACCGCACCGCCGAGGACTTCGACCTGGTCATCGGCGCCGACGGCGCCTGGTCCCGGGTACGCCCCGCGCTCTCCGACGCCCAACCCTCCTACGCCGGTGTCACCATGGTGGAAGCCCACTTCGACGACGTCGACCACCGTCACCCCGGCATCGCCCACCTGGTCGGCCGCGGCACCATGTCGGCCAAGGCGGGCCGCCGCAGCCTGGTGCTCCAGCGCAACAGCAACGGACACGTCCGCGCCTACATCACCTTCCGCGGCCCCCAGGACTGGCATGCCGGCCTCGACCTCGCCGACACCGAAGCCGTACGCGCCCGCCTCCTCGCCCAGTACCAGGGCTGGGACGAGAGCCTGCTGGACATCCTGCGCGGCAACGAGGGCGGCTTCATCAACCGGCCCATGTTCGTCCTACCCGTTCCCCACACCTGGCAGCGCGTCCCCGGCATCACCCTGCTCGGCGACGCGGCCCACCTGATGCCGCCCGTCGGCGTCGGCGCCAACCTCGCCCTGCTCGACGGCGCCGAACTCGCCCAAGCCGTCATCGGCCATCCCACCATCGACGAGGCCCTCGACGCCTACGAAAGCGTCATGCTGCCCCGCGCCATCGACAACGCCAAGACCGCCCAGCACATGCTCACCACCCTCATGCCCGACACCGACACCGACACCGACTCCGGCGAAGCCCTCTTCCCCGACGCCGCTTGGCCGGCCGGCGCCCTCCCCGACTCGGCCCCCGCTCATACCAGTTGAGTCCGGCCGACCATGCCCGTCCGCCGACGCCCGCCGACGGGACAGTCCACCGGATGACCCGCGTAGCGGCTACACGTGTGGCTCATCGTGCGCTCGCCTCGATGCCGTCTGCCTCGAAGAGTTGCGACATCCTCGCCGATCGAAATGCTCAGCCGCCAAGTGAAGCGCTCAGTCACAGCAGTTCAGGACGGCGGCGAGCGCGGTGTTCATGGCGTCGCGGACCGCCTCGAAGCGGGTGACGGCTTCTGCCTCCAGCCGGTCGGCGCTGACCATGGCGAGCGCCGCGGTCGAGGCGGGCGTGGGAGAGCCATCCGACGACGGCGTCGCCCTGGTCGACGCCGACGACGAGCCCGCCCAGGGCCCCGTCTGCCGGCGGGGACGTGCCAAAGCCGGCGGTCTCCGGGTCGGAACGGATCCGGTCCGCCAGACCGCCGGGGCCGGTCGGCACCGTCCCGGCTTCCCTTTTCCCGGTTGTGCCGACGCACTGCAGGTGTCACCAGCGGCAGCTGTCGACCCGCGGTTTCGCGCTGGTGAGGCGCCGTGGCTGTCACCGGACCGGCACGCTACTCGTCACCGGCCACGGGATCCGCGGAGCAACTGCCGCCGGACACACCGCGGAAGGCGCCGGAGGACACCTTCGCCGAGACGGTCGAACACCGGGACGACGCATCCGCTGTACTCCTGAAGGGTGACGCAGGGCCTTTCCGGCCCTCTGCCGCACGTTGGCAGGGAAGGGATTCGCCTGGCCCAAAAGATCAGCGGCGACCCGCGTGGGCGCCGCACGTCAGAAGGGGAGCCGGCCATGGCACCCGTACCGAACGGCCTCTACATGATCTCCCGTCCCCCCGAGCAGCTGCTCACGCTGCTGGACGGGGCATCGGAACCCAAGACACCCGTTGTCCTGCTGCCGCCCACCGGCAACCCCGGCGAGCAGGAATGGCAGCTGGAGAGAGTCAGCAACGGCAACTACACGATCCGCAATCTCCGCAGCGAAACCTATGTCTCCTACGACGGCGACCCGGAGATGAACAAGCCGGTCGTCGGATACCCCGAGCCCCGCGAGTGGGCGCTCTACCAGAGCGACCAGCCGCACACCTTCCACGTCGTCGTCCCCGGAGGCCCCGTCGACGGCGAGGAGCTGGCCCTGGACCTCAGCCTGCTGAGGATCTTCCCTCCCCGTATCGCCCTGAGGCCACTCGACGTCAGCAACCGACGCCAGGCGTGGACCTTCCAGTTCATGGAGTAGAGGCGTGAACCGGGTGCCCGGGTCGGCAGCCGACCCGGGCACCGCCCCGAAGACGCAGCCCTGCCCACAACTGTCGTGCTTCGGCTCAGTGGCCGGGGGTTTCGACGCACATGCATATCAAGAACGCGGTGTCCTGCCGCCAACCGACCAGTCCGAGCCCGTCACCGGTGCAGACACCACTCGGTGGTCAGTGGCCGGGACGGGAACGGGGTACTCATCGGCGGTCCGGAGCCCGGAAGTGAGTACGCGTACTCCCGTGCGGGACAGCGGTCCACCGGCAGGCTGCGGTCATGCGAACGGTCTCCCTCCCGCGGCCCCTGATGGCGGCCGTGCTCGGCGCCCTGGCCCTCTCCGCCTGCGGCGTGCCGAACGCGGACACCGACTCCACCGGGTGTCCTACAGCAGGGCGATCGAACTCGCCCGGTCGTTCATCGCGTCCCCGACGTACGAGGCCGACTGCTGGTACTCCTGGTGGACACCGGAGGTGTTGGGTGCATCCCACAACTCCAGCCAGCAAGACAGCGCGGTCAGCGAGCTGACGGAGTTGTTCCAGGTGCCTTCGAGGTTGATCTGGGCGTCCCGGCCGTTGCCGCTCTGACAGCCGCTGCCGCCGGTTAAGACCAGGGCGGAGCCGCCGTAATTCGAGTCCGTGTAAATGACGCCGAGCTGCACGGCCTCCGCCCCAGTGGTGCCCGAGGAGCCCTTGAGACGGTCAGCCAGCTCCTGGTCGATGTGCCTCGCCGACAGCGGCGCGTCGGCGATCCGTCCGTTGGTGGAGGCGGTGACGGCCTCACGGAACGTGCCGTAGCACTGCATGCTGCCTGAATCGACGTTGAGCACGCAGTTCCTCGGAGCGGGCGCTGCGTTCGCGGTGGCGGCGGCCGTGCCCAAGGCCAGGATGGTGGTAGCTGCGGCAATGGCGATACGTGACGTACGGGCAAACATGGGTCGCTCCTGTCTCGTGGACGTTCTACCGGCAGCGAGGATGCTTCCGCCTTCGTCCCGCATGAGCCAGGGGCACATTCGGCCAGGGTCGGTGTATGTGACATGCGTTGCTGCGAGTCAGTGGGCGATGCGTCGCGCTATGTACGCTTCATGACCTGCCGTGACACGTTGAGCAGGTCGTCGGCAGCAGCCTGAAGGAGGGGCCGGAGAACCGGCGCGAACTGTTCGAAACCGCAGCTGCCAGACCTGTTCGTGAAGCGCGAGGCTGAGGCCGTGGCACCGGCCGGACTGCGCGACCGCGTCACCGCCACCGTACGGACCCTGGCCACCCGCTACGAGGGTTGAGCCTGGGCGGAGGGTTCTCCCGACCGGGCGCCGGCGGCCCGCACCCTCGCAACCCATCCGGGACCCGCACGCGCCCGGCCCGTCTGTGGCGGTGCCGCCGACCGGCGGCCACGCGGTGTGTCCCTCGACCGCGGCCGGCTCCGGCGCTGTTGAATCGGGGTATGACCAAGCGCGACGACTCAGCTCTGTTCGGTAACCGGTTCCTGACGGTGCCCGCTCCTTCGGAGACCTTCCCCGAGGAAGGCATGGCCGCGACGGACGCGATGAGGCTCGTGGATGTGGATCTCGCCATGGAGGGCGACCCGCAGCGCAACCTCGCCACGTTCGTCACCACGTGGATGGAGCCGGAGGCGCAACGGCTGATCGCCGAGAACCTTCACCGCAATTTCATCGACCATGCGGAGTACCCCATTTCCGCCGAGATCGAGCAGCGCTGCGTGCGCATGCTCGCCGACCTCTTCCACGCACCGGGCAGGACGACCGGATGCCGGACCCAGGGCTCATCCGAGGCGATCATGCTCGGCGCGCTGTCGTTGAAGTGGAAATGGCGCGAGCGCCGCCAGGCAGCCGGCCTGTCGACCGACCGGCCCAACCTGGTTTTCGGGGGTGACGTCCACGTCGTGTGGGAGAAGTTCTGCCGCTACTTCGACGTCGAACCGCGGATCGTACCGCTCGCCGAGGACAAGTACACGATCGGCCCGGAGGACGTGGAGCCCCACCTCGACGAGAACACGATCGGCGTCGTCGCCGTCCTCGGCACCACGTTCACCGGCCACAAGGACGATGTCGTCGGGATCGACAAGCTCCTGCGGGACGTTCGCAAAAAGCGGGACCTCGACATTCCGATCCATGTCGACGGTGCCAGTGGCGCATTCGTGTGGCCCTTCCTCTACCCGGACTCGAAATGGGACTTCCGGCTCGAGCAGGTCCGTTCGATCAACGTCTCGGGACACAAATACGGACTGGTCTACCCCGGCATCGGATGGCTGGTCTTCCGCGAGGAGGCCGACCTCGCCAAGGACCTCGTCTTCTACGAGAACTACCTGGGCAAGACCGACGCGACGTTCACGCTGAACTTCTCCACCGGTGCGTCGATGGTCCTCGCGCAGTACTACAACTTCGTGCGGCTCGGCCGCCAGGGCTACACCTACGTCATGAAGGCGATGCAGGAGAACGCCCGCGCACTGGCGGACAACCTGCGCGGCAGCGGCCGCTTCGAAGTGATCGGGAGCGACCTCGAGCAGCTGCCGCTGGTCGCTTTCCGTCTCGCCGGCAAGCACGCCTACGACGAGTCCGACATCGCCTGGCAGCTCTCGGCCGAGCGGGGCTGGATGGTGCCGGCCTACACCCTCCCGCCCAACGCGGAACGGGTGAAGATCCTGCGCGCCCTGGTCAAGGAGACCCTGAGCCGCGAACAGGTCGACCGCCTGACCCAGGACATCGCCGACGCATGTCGCACCCTGGACGACAAGGGCGCGACCCACAGCATTGAGCGGACCCAGGTCAAGCGCGGCACCGGCTACTGACGCACTGTAACGGAGCGGTCTTTCGAGCGGCCGGCAATCGGCGACCCGTGAAGCGGTCACGGGATCAGGAGGCGGTCAACGCGTTGACGAGCTGGGCGAACTCGGTACGCTGCCGGTCGGTCAGTGTGGCGTAGAGCGGCGCCTGCATCTCGTCGGTGAGTTGCTCGGCACGTTGCAGTCGGGGGACCTGTGCCGCGGCAACGGGGGGCGGCTCTTGCCAGCCGTAGTGGGTTGCCTGTTCGACACCGAGGTTGATGACCATGGCCTCTTGGCCGCTCAGCCCGGACAGGCGCACCGCGGCCAGATGGCAGGCGCCACGATGTTCCCGTAGTACGTGTATGCGCTGCATGGCCGCGCCCACCGGGTCGTTGCCGGGGCAGGGTTGCGCGCGCCAGCCGGCGAACAGGGGAAGGGCGTCGGCGCCGGCACCGGCGATCAGCTGCTGTGCCAGGTGATTGAAGTGCTCCACGTCGGCGTCGCCGGGGATACGGGCGCGCCCCCACGTCCGGACGGCCTGCGCATAGCAGGCGGCGGCCTCGTCCGCCGGCATCACGGGCCGTCCCGCCAGCCAGCCCGCGGTAACGAGGTGGGGGCCGAGGAAGCCCTGTACCGCTTGGATGACCGAGACCGGTGCCTCGCCGAGCACCCCGAACCGTCCGCGGCAGTAGAAGCCGCGCCCCGGGGCGAACCCGGCACTCAGACCGACGGCGGCCGTGGCCTCGTCGGACATGAACTCGTCACCGAAATCGTGGAGGGGCCGGGCAACCGCGGAGATGCAGTCGAGGATTTCCATGCGCTGAAGGTCGCCCACGCCGACTCGGTAGGTCAAGGGGGTGTTTTCTGATGGGACCCTTTAGTTAACCTATCGAGTCATGCTGGATATCCGCCGTCTGCACATGCTCAAGACCGTCGCCGCCCGCGGCTCGATTACCGCGGCCGCCCAGTCACTGGCACTGTCCGCCGGTGCCGTGTCCCAGCAGCTGTCCGCGCTGCAGCACGACGTGGGAGTCGACCTGCTGCGCCCCGACGGGCGAACCGTGGCACTGACGGAGGCGGGCCAGGTGCTCCTCGAACACGCCGACCGGATCTTCGCCGCCGTGGAGGAAGCCGAATGCGCCATCGCAGCGTCCAAGGGCACGGTCGGTGCCACCGCAACGCTCGCCGCATTGCCCTCTACCGTCGCCAGGATCGTGGCCCCCGCGCTCACCGCACTGGGCTCACACCACCCGCAGCTCACCGTGACGTGCCTCGTCACCGACCAGGCGCAACTGCGGGAACTCACACTCGGCACCGTCGATGTCGTACTGGGACAGCGCTATCACCACCTACCCGACGCGACACCCCGGGGCGTCGAGGTCTCACCGCTGCTCGACGATCCCCTGCTCGTCGTCACCGCGGCCGCCGACCGAGCCGACGAGCGGCCCGTCGCCCTGCGCGACCTGGCCACCCACAGCCTCGCCGTACCACCGCCGGCCACGGCCTGCGGACAGGCCATCCTGCGCGCCTGCCAGCAGGCCGGCTTCACACCCGCGCCCCGCTACATCACCGCCGACATCGCCGCCCAGCTCACCCTCGCACGGGCCGGCCTCGCCACCGCGCTCGTCCCCCGAACGGCCATCGACCCGACCACACCAGGAATCCGCACGACACCCATCGAGGACCACCCGATCCAGCGCCTCCTGTTCGCCGCGACCCGGCACACCGAGACCGCGAACCCGACAACCACGGCCGTCATCGCAGCGCTGCTCGCGGCCGCGCGGCAGGATCGCACCACCCGCCACCCGCCGGCCTAGGACAAGGCCGTCGAGCCGGTGCGAACGCTTCAACCTGAGTCGCTCTTCGGAGCGGCCGGTGCCGGCTGGGTGAGGGTGGACAGACCGGGTCCGGGTGCGGTCGGTCGAGCGCTGCCGCACGGGAGAGCGGAAAACCCGCCGAAGGCGGTCACCGGCCGGATCGACGCAGCCGTGCGCGCACGCCGGCAGGCTGCCGTGCGCGGGCGCCGCCGCGAACAGGCCGCCACCAGCACCGGCATCACGGTCGAGACGCGGGCCCGGTTCGGCTGCACCGCGCCCGTGGGCACCACCGGCGACGGCCGCATGCGGCGCCTCACCGTCCGCCTTCCCCCGGCAGCGACCGCAGAAGTCGCCCCGCCTGCCGCCAGCCGGCCCGACCCGCGTCAGAAGGCGACGGGGACCCTCAGGCCGAGCGCGACGTCCGCCCGGCGGCACCCCGCGCGGACGGCAGCCGGCTCGGCCCGCGCATCCGTCCCATGACCTTCGCGGGGCACGCCAAGGGCCGGGGCGTCGACAGGGTTCACCGGCGCCCCGGCGGGGGGAAGGGCGGGGGTCAGCCGGTGGCGGCGGCCAGGATGCGGGGGGCGGTCGCGTGGGCGGTGGGGGCCCAGCTGAGTACGGTGGAGCCCACCGACATGCCGCCGCCGAAGCCGGACAGGAGCACCACGTCGTCCTCGGCGAGCAGGCCGCGGCGGTGGATCTCGTCGAGGGTGATGGCGATGGACGCGGCGCCGGTGTTGCCGTACCGGGCGAGCTCCAGGTGGAGGGCGGCGTTGTCCAGGCCGAGCGCCGGCCATACCTCGCCGATCATGACGGCGTTGGCCTGGTGCGGGACGAAGTGGTCGACGGAGCCCGCCGGCAGCCCGGTTCGGGCCAGCAGCTCCGCGACGGCTCCGGGCAGGTTCTCCTGGACGAACGCGCGCACGCCGCGGCCGTCCATGCGGAAGTGGTGCGCGCCCTCCTCCAGGGTCCGCGCGGAGGCCGGGCGCCGGCTGCCGCCGGCCGGGACGCCGATCAGCTCGTGCTGGTCGCCCCGGGTCAGCAGGCTGGTGCCGAGCAGGCCGTGGCCGGAGGGCGAGGGGCCGAGGACGGCGGCGCCCGCTCCGTCGCCGAAGAGGATGGCCGTCCTGCGGTCGGTGTGGTCCAGGATCCGTGAGTAGATGTCCGCGCCGATGACCAGGCCGTGGACGTCGCCGGGCTCGGCGCGCAGGAGGCGTTCGGTGACCGTCAGCCCGCAGACGAAGCCGCTGCAGACGGAGTTGACGTCGAAGGCGGCGGCGTTGACGGCGCCGAGCAGGTGCTGGACCACCGCGGCGGTGGCCGGCTGGGGCTGGTCGGGGGTGGAGGTGGCGACCACGATGTACGAGAGGTCGTGCGGGCGGATGCCCGCCTGTTCCAGGGCCCGGCGGCCGGCGTGGGCGGCGAGGTCGGAGGTGGCCTCGTGCGGGGCGGCCCGGCGGCGTTCGCGGATGCCCGTCTTGCGCACGATCCACTCGTCGGTCACTCCGGTGGCGCCGGCCACCTCGTCGTTGCCGACGACCTGCTCGGGCAGGTAGGAGCCGGTGGCCAGGACTGCGATCGGGTTCTTCGTTTCGCGGGGTCCGTTCGTCACGTTCTCATCTCCTGAGGTCGGGGCTCGGCGGCCGCTCGTGTGCCGGGCAGCCGCTCCCATCCGGCCAGCTGCGCGTGCGCGGCGAGTACGGGGTCGGAGCCGACGACCACCGGGCGGCCGACGGAGCGGAGCAGGTCGAGGTCGCTGCTGTGGTCCCCGTAGGCCGAGCAGTGCGCGAGGTCGAGGCCGCGGACGGCGGCGACGGCGTGGGCGGTGCGGCCCTTGGCCGCGCCGATCAGCGGGGTGACCACCTCGCCGGTCAGGACGCCGCCCCGGATGACGGGCCGGGTGCCGAAGGCCCAGTCGGCGCCGAGGTGTTCGGTGATCGGGTCCAGGCAGGCGAAGAAGGATCCGGAGACCAGGACGGTCAGGTCGCCGCGCCGGCGGTGTGCGGCGAAGCGGGCGGTGGGGCCGGGGATGAAGGGCGCGCCGGCCAGTTCGTGGGCGAACCAGGCCCGGCCGGACGCCGCCAGGGCTGCCGCGTTCTCCCCGGCGTAGAGGCGGTAGTACCGGCGGTTGACCTCGGCGCGCGGGACGCCGTGGGCTGCGGCACGGTGCAGGGTGCCGGTGAGGCGTTCGTAGGTGCCGGGGGCCGCTCCCCGGCGTTCCAGGTGGAACGCCAGGAAGCGGAACATGCTCTTGAAGCCGATGAGCGTCTCGTCGACGTCGAAGAAGGCGGCGGTGGTCATCGCGGGTTCCGGACCCGGGCGAGGTTGAGCGTGAGCAGGCACAGGCTTTCGCCGTCCTGGTGGGCCTCGACACGTACCGGCACGCGGTCGGTGTCCGGGGTGTTCTCGTCGCCGAGCTCCACGATCCCGCCCTGGGTGTAGTAGACGGCGGGTTCGGCCGGGCGGCCGGTGTCGCGGTGTCCGCCGACGACTGCGGTGAGGGTGGCCGGGCTGTCCAGTTCGCCGAAGCGGCTGAAGGTCACCGCGAGGTCGGTCGGGTAGGTGCGGGACGGCGACATGCCGCGCACGTCGAGGGCTCCGTAGAGGGCGATCTGGCGGGCGGCCTCGGCGATGACCATGCCGGGCAGGTGGTCCTGCGGGTGGTCGAACATGCTGGGGTGGCTGCCGGGGGTGCGGATCCCGGCAGTCAGGGTGTCTCCGGCGGCCTCGATGCCGGTGAGGACGACGTTGTCGGCGTTGGCCCGGCCCACGCGGTACGGCTCGACCGGTGCGCCGGTGGCGCTGCCCGGCCCCGGGTGGTCGGCGGAGGAGGGCAGCGGTCTCTGGTCGCGGTTGCGCAGCCGCAGCGCGACGTACGACTCGGGGGACTTGAAGCGCAGGCCGATGCCGGCGCGGCCGATGCTGGCGTCGCCGACGCGCAGGTCCACGTCGTAGTCGAGGCCGTTCGTGCGGCCTTCGCGGACGTAGCGGTTTCTGGTGGTGACGTGCAGGGTCAGCTGGCAGGGGGAGGCGCCGACGGCTATCCGGTCGGGGCGGGAGAGGTGGACCCGCAGGTGGGTGAGGATGAACTTGTCCGTCCGGGGCACTGCGAAGTAGGCGTGGGCGCCGGCCAGTGCGGCCTGCCGGCAGGCCTCGAGCAGCAGGACCGGGTCGTAGACGTTGGGGTTCAGCAGGTGGTCGCCGTAGTAGGCGTGGGAGCGCGGCAGCTGGGCCGCGGCGACGTACGAGGTTCCGCCGAGGGGCTGGAGGTCGGTGAGGAAGACTTCGCCGAGCGAGTCCCGGTGGACCAGTGTGCGGTCGACGGTACGGCTGTAGCTCAGCTCAAGTGCGGCGAGGTCCTGTTCCAGCGGTGAGGGTGCGGTGGTCACGTGCGGAACCTGCTTTCTCGGGTGGTGTGCTGCTTCTGCTGGTGCTTGTTCGTCGTCCGGGTGGTCAGCGGCGCTCCAGGAGCACTCCTGTCCAGGTGAAACCGGCTCCCGCGCCGAGCAGGACGATCCGGTCGCCCGCGGCGAAGGTGTGGTGGCGTTCGAGGTGGTCGAGGCCGGCGATCTGGTCGCCGCTGCCGAGGTGGCCGACGGTGGCGCCGAAGTCCCACAGGGATTTCGCGGCGCCGCCCGGGAACTCGGGGAAGTAGTTCTCCTGGAGCAGGGGCAGGCCCAGGTTGGGGTAGACGACGTGGCGCAGTGCGGGGTCCGTGCCGGAGGGCAGGAGGGCCCGGCGGATCTCGCGGACGGCTCGGCGGGTGGCCTCGCGCAGGCTGTCGGTGCCGTGGGCGGCGAGGTAGCGCTTCTTGGCGGCGCGGACGTCGTGTTCGGCGCCGAACAGGGCGCGTGTCTCGGGGGCCGGCTCGTCGAGGCGGTGCAGTCCTTCGAGTTCCGGGTCGCTGACGCTGTGGATGGTCAGGACGTGCCAGCCGGTGGCCTCGGGGGCAGGGGTGCCGGCGGTCAGGACGGCGGCGGCGGCTCCGTCGCCGTAGACGATGCCGTAGTCGGCGGTGAAGCGGTCGAAGCCGGAGGCGGCGAAGCGGTCGGTGGCGACGATGAGGGCGTTGTGCCGGCCGCTGCCGGAGAGGAGGCCGGCGGCGAGGTCGAGGACGAGGAGCTGTGCGTTGCAGCCCTGGCTGACGGTGAAGGGCAGGGCGCGGGTGGCGCCGAGCCGGGACTGGAGCCAGGAGGCCGGGGACCACAGGCGCTGGTGGCCGTGGCGGTGGATGGCGGTGACCGCGATGAGGTCGATCTCCTGCGGTTTGGTCCCGGCGGCGGCCAGGGCGCGCTCGGCGGCGACGAGGGCCATGTCGCCGGGGTAGAGGGTCTCTTCGGCGGCGATGGTGCGGTAGCCGGTGGCGCGGATGCGCTCGGCGTCGGAGTCGGGGTGGCGGGCGGCCTCGGTGCTCAGGTCGAGGCGCTGCTCGGGGAGGTAGCTGCCGGTGCCGGCGATGCTGAGGCCGGTCGGGGGGCGGGGCGGGGCTGTGGTCATGCCGCCTCCTTCTCGGTTTCGGCGGTGGCACCGGTGGTGGCGTCCGCGGGGACGGTCCGGGCGACGTGGCCGTCGGGGCGTACGAGGACTGCGGCGGCGCCGGCCGGGAGCCAGGCGCGCTGTGCCGGGGAGAGTTCCGCGGTGTGGGTGAGCGGGGGCAGGAGGGTGTCGTCGGGCCGGGCGCCGGGCAGGTGCAGCCAGGTGTGGCGGCCGGGTTCGGGGCGGTGGCGGGGGACGCGGGCGCCGGGCTGCAGCCGGTGGCTGCTGCGGGGTGGCAGGACGGGGTGCCCGGGGGTGGTGTCGGTGGGTGCGGTGGTGGCGGGGGTGGCGGGCGCGGGGGTCGGGCGGTAGTGGAGGTAGAGCTGGCTCCAGGCTTCCGCGTATCCGGTCAGCGTCTCCTGTACGGAGTTCCGTGCCGCCTGTGTGGTGGCCCGGCGCATGGCGTCGAGTAGTCCGAGGACGCTGGTGGAGCGGGCGGTTTCGGCGGCTGCGGCGCGGCGTTCGCGGTCGTAGTCGGCGAGGAGGGGGGCCTTGGAGCCGCCGAGGAGGGCGGCGAAGCGCCAGGCCAGGGCCCAGGCGTCGGCGAAGCCGGTGTTCATGGCCTGGCCGCCGGCGGGTGCGTTGAGGTGGGCGGCGTCTCCGGCCAGGACGGTCCGGCCGCAGGTGAAGCGCTCGGCGAGCCGTTCGTGGACCTGGTAGTGGGCGATGCGGTCGACGCGTTGGAACCGCAGGGCGGGGCCGAAGCCCAGGGTGTCGACGGTTTCCTGGAAGTGCCGGGTGCTCAGTTCGCTGTCGCGGTCGATCGATTCGGCCGAGACGGGTCCGGCGATGCGTACGGTGCCGTGCGGCAGCGGCAGCAGGGAGACCGCGCCGGCCGGGCCGATGTACATGGCGGAGGCGTGCGGTTCGGGGGGAAGCAGCGGGGCGCCCTCGGCGAGGAGGTAGCTCATGGGGTAGGTGGTGCCGGGGAAGCCGATGCCCAGGGCGGTGCGGACCGCGCTGCTCGCGCCGTCGGCTCCTACGAGGTGGCGGGCGGTGATCGTGTGGGGGGTGCCGTCGGTGACGGTCTCGGCGGTGACGCCGTGCTCGTCCTCCTGGTGGCGGGTGTAGCGCAGGCCGCGGAGCAGTCGGCCGCCGGCGGTGGTGAACCGGTCGGCGAGTACTGCTTCGACGTCGGGCTGCGGGACGTTGACGTAGTAGGGGAAGGCGGTGTCGAGCCGGCTGAAGTCCACGGTGAACATGGCCTGGTGGCGGGTGTGGAAGTCGATGCGGGTGTGGCGTACGCCCTTGTCCTCGACGGCGGTGCGCAGGCCCAGGCTGTCCAGGATCTCGAGTCCGGCCGCGTGCACCATGACCGCGCGGGTGCGGGGGTCGATGCCGTCGCGCTGTTCGATGACGGTGCACTGGATGCCGTGGTGGCGCAGGAGGCAGCCGAGCATCAGTCCGGTGGGGCCGGCGCCGACGACCAGGATGTCGGTGGTGTGGTGGTCGCTCGCCCGGGCGCGCGGGGTGTTCCGGTTCATCGGTTCGTCGCTTTCTCTGCGTACGGGCGTGGCCGTCGCCGGGGGCACGGGCGGGGGTGGGTCCGGCCCCCGGCGACGGTCGTTCGGTGCCGGCCGGGGGCGGTCAGTGCCGTCCGGCGGTGCGGCGGTTGCGGAGGAAGAGCGCGACCAGCAGGGCGGCGGCGATGAGGATGAGGCCGTTGACGAGGATCGCGAGGTTGATGCCGGACAGGGTCGCGGTCTTGACCGGCTCGCTGGACAGGCTCCGGATCTGGGCGGTGGCGATGGCGCTCATGATCGGGATGCCGATCGTGATGCTGACCTGCTGGGTCAGTGTGGTGATGCCGGTGGCCAGGCCCTGCTGCTCGTTGGGCAGGCCCGAGGTGGCGGTGACCATGAAGCCGACGATGGCGGCGACGTGGGCGTAGCTGCTGAGGAAGGCCAGGCCCAGGACTCCGTAGAGCCAGCCGCGGGCGTCACCGGCGAAGTACAGTGCGCCGACGGTGATGCCCTGGATGAGCAGGCCGGCGACGAGCACGGCCCGGCTGCTGCCGAGGACGCCGATCCAGCGGGGGGCGGTGACGCCTCCGAGGAAGGCGCCGACGCCGAGGACGCCGAAGGTCAGGCCGGTGGCGATGGCCGAGTAGCCCAGGACTTCCTGCAGGTAGAGGGTGAGCAGGAAGATCATGGCGGTGAAGCCGATGAAGGTGGCGGCGCCGCCGATGTTGCCCCAGGTGACGCTGCGGCGGCCGAGGATGCGCAGGGGTGCGAGCGGCTCGCTGGCGTTGAGCTCCACGAAGCCGAAGACGACGAGGAGGACGACGCCGACGGCGAGGGAGATCAGGGTGGTGGGGTCGCCCCAGCCGTACTGGCCTGCGGCGGAGATGCCGTACACGAGGGCGATGAGGCCGGCGCTGACGGAGACGGCGCCGGGGATGTCCAGCTTGCCGCCGTGTGAGCGGGAGCCCTTGAGCAGCAGGGGGGTGACGACGATCAGGAGGATGCCGATGGGGATGTTGATGAAGAAGCCCCAGCGCCAGCTCAGGGTGTCGGTGAGCAGGCCTCCCAGGATGGCACCGCAGGTGAAGCCGGCGGAGAGCATCGCTCCGTTGAGTCCGAGTGCGCGGTCGCGCAGCGGTCCTTCGGGGAAGGAGGTGATGAGCAGGGCGAGGCCTGCGGGGGTGACCATGGCGGTCGCGAGACCTTGCGCGACTCGGGCGGCGAGCAGGGGGCCTGCGGCGTCGACGAGTCCGCCTGCCAGGGAGGAGAGGGTCAGCAGGACGAGGCCGGCGAGGAAGACCTTGCGGGCCCCGACGAGGTCGGCGACCCGGCCGAAGAGCAGGCTGAACCCGGCGGCGCTGAGCGCGAAGGCCGTGGCGATCCACTGCAGGTTCTCCGTGGCGAAGCCGAGCTCGCGGCCGATGACCGGAACGGCCACGTTCATGATGGAGAAGTCCACCGCCAGGGTGAACTGCGCGCCGAGCAGCAGGAGCAGGATGAGCGTCTGCCGCTTCGTCATCCGCTCCGGTGCGGGGGCCGGGCCCGGCGAATGATCTGCCCGAGTCTCCTCGGGGCTGTTGACCGTTGACATGAGAGACCTTTCGCTTCCTGCCGGTTGGGGTGCTCCGAGCATCTGCGCGGTGTGGGGGGCTAGCCAGTACCCGCTGTTTCATAGGGCTGCGGTGGGTACCACTGGCTGGGTCTGTCTCATGCGGCCCGGGCGTGAATACGTTTCGGGGCATGACGAATTCCACACGCTCCGTAGTCGAGGACTTCTTCGGCCGGCTCGGTGCCGGCGAGGCCGACCGGGCCCTCGAACTGCTGGCGGAGCCCCTCGACTGGTTCACTCCCGGTGACACCGCGCTGATTCCGTGGATGGGACGGCGTACCACCCGCGGCGAGGTCGCGGACTTCTTCAAGCAGGCGGGCGAGAACCTCACGCCGGAGGAGTTCGCCGTCGAGCGGATCCTGGCCGAGGACGGCACCGCCGTGGCTCTGGGCCGTTTCCGCTACCGGGTGAACGCCACCGGCAAGGCGTTCACTTCGGAGTTCGCGGTCGAACTGCACGTGTCCGGCGGGCTGATCACCCGCTACCGCATGCACGAGGACAGCTACGCCATCTCCCTGGCCTTCCTCTGAGCCGTCCGGCCCACTTCGATCCGGCTTCGGACGGCGAGCGCGAAAGAGGCTTCGATGACCACCCGGTACCCCACTGAAGAAGAGACCGGCGCGGACGCCGCGCGGCCGGATGCCTACGACGTCCTGGTCGTAGGTGCCGGCCCGACCGGCCTGACCGCGGCCTGTGAACTGCTGCGCCGGGGGGTCCGCGTCAGAATCGTGGACGCGGCCCCCGGCCCCAGCGTCCATTCCAAGGCGATGCTGGTGTGGCCGCGCACCCTGGACATCCTGGAGGACCTCGGGCTCTCCGGGGGTGTCGGCCAGGTCGCGGTCAAGCTGCGGCAGATGACCTACTACTCGGAGAAGAAGCCGGTCACCCGCATGCGGATGGCCGACGACATGGCTCCCTACTGCCTGCCCCAGCGGCTCACGGAGGAGGTGCTGACCGAGGGTCTGCACCGGCTCGGCGGCCGTGTGGAGCGGGGGGTGCGGCTGGTGTCGCTGCAGGACGTGGACTTCAGCGGGGCGATACGCGAGGACCGGCCGGTCACCGCGGTGCTGGAGCACGCCGGCGGGGGCGTCGAGCGGGTCACCGTGCCCTGGGTGATCGGCGCGGACGGCGCGACGAGTGCGGTGCGCCGCCAGCTCGGCATCGCCTACGAGGGCGCCACGTACGAGAACCGTTTCCTGATCACGGACGCGAGGGTGGCCGGCGACCCGCTGGAGCCCGACGAGATCCACTACTACCAGTCACGGATGGGTGTCCTGGCGATCGTGCCGCAGCCGTTCGGACTGTTCCGTTTCTTCACCAACGCTCCTGCGGACATGGCGGACGGGACGCTGGCCGACATGCAGCGGCTGGTCGACCTGCGCGGGCCCGGCGGGCTGCGGCTGACCGAACCGGACTGGGTGACCACCTTCCGGGTGCACCGCCGCCGTGCCGCCTCCTTCCAGCTGAGCCGGGTCTTCCTGGCCGGGGACGCCGCGCACGCGCACAGTCCGATGGGCGGGCAGGGTCTGAACACCGGGATCCAGGACGCCCAGAACATCGCCTGGAAGCTGGCCTCGGTGGTGCGTGGCGAGGCGCGGCCCGGGCTGCTGGAGAGTTACACGCCGGAGCGGGCGGCGGTGGCCGATGCCGTCGTGCGCGACACCGACCTGCAGACCCGGGCTGCGATGTGGACCAGGGGCAGCCAGGTCACCCTGCGGGACACGGCGATGCGGGCCCTGGACCGTACGGGGGTCCTGGACCGCTTCTACGTGCCGGTCGCCGCGGGCCGGCGCTGGGTCTACGGCCCGGTCGCGGACGGGCCGCGGCGTACGAGGCCCGTGCACTGGTGCTCGGCCCGGGCGGGTCTGCGCCGGCACGCCCGGGAGGGTGCGGCCCTGCCGCGGCAGCTGGCCGTGGCGCTGGGGGTGGCCGGGCCGGCTGCCGATCCGGTCCGGCTGCACCTGGTGGTGCTGCCGGGCGAGAAGGACCCGGACCGCGGCCTGGCGGATGCGGTGCGCCGGCTGGCCGGGCCGTGGGCCGGCCAGGTGCGGGTGGTGGACACCGCGGCTCTGCCCGGGCGTGGCCCGGCGGTGTCGGCCGCCCGTGAACTGCGCTGCCGGCACGCCGGTTTCCACCTGGTGCGGCCGGACGGGCACATCGCCTTGCACGGGCACCGCGAGGAGCTGCGCGAGCTGTACGACACCCTCGACCGCCTTCTGGTCCCCGGGGCGGGTTCCGCCCCGGAGGCCGGTCTTTCACCGACCGTTGAACTCCCGCTGGAGGAAGAAGACATGTACCAGACCGCCGGATCCGTTCCCTTCGCCCACACCGTGGGTTCCGGCCCGCACAAGGTGATCGTGCTGCACTCCCTCTTCGGCGGGCACCAGTCGTTCTCGCCGCTGTGGCCGTACCTGGACGGGTCGCGTTTCACGTATGCGTTCATGGACGCCCGGGGCTTCGGGCGCAGCCTGGACGTGGCCGGTACGTACACGACGGACGAGATCGCCTCGGACGTGCTGACCCTGGCCGATGACATGGGCTGGCAGGAGTTCTCGCTGGTCGGGCATTCGCTGGGCGGGCAGCCGATCCAGCAGGTGCTGCTCAAGGCCCCGCAGCGGGTGAGGCGGATCGTGGGGCTGAGCCCGGTCCCCGCGGGTGGCATGCCGATCCCGGACTCCGACTTCCCGTTGTTCGCGGAGGCCGCGCACAAGGTCGAGAACCGTCGCATCGTCATCGATCTGACGACCGGGAACCGGCTGTCCCCGCACTGGGTGACGGCTTTCGCAGAGTCCTCGATGAAGGAGGTCGGGCCGGTCGCTTTCCGCAGCTACCTGGATTCCTTCCGTACCACCGATTTCGCCGACCGGGTGAGCGGCGCTCAGGTGCCGGCTCTGGTGGTGGTCGGTGAGCACGACCCGGCGGTGACGGCGGAGTCGATGCAGGAGACGTGGATGAAGCACTATCCGAACGGGCAGCTGGCGGTGGTCGGGAACGCCGGTCACTACCCGATGGTGGAGACGCCGGTGGCGCTGGCCACCCTGCTGGAGGAGTTCCTCTCCCAATAGTCCTGGCTGCCCCTCCCCCGTCCCCCGTGGGCGGGGCGCCGAGGAGGCGGAGGCGGATGTCCGGTGACTCTCCTGTCGGTTGCCCGGGCGTCCGCCTTCTGTCTGTCCGGGACCGGTTCACGGGCCGGTGTGAGAGAGGGGGGACGAGGGTGAGCGGGAAGAGGGGGGAGCGATGTCCAAGGTGATGGCGGCGCCCGTGCCGGTGCGCGGGCCGGGGACGGGTCTGGTGGCGGTGGTGGCCGGGCACGAGCTGACGGCATTCGTCAGCGCGGCCCTGGAGTCGGCGGGTGCCCGCCCGGCCGACGCGGACCTGACGGCCGAGGTGCTGGTGGCCGCCGATCTCGCGGGGGCGGCCCGGCACGGTGTGGTCCGGCTGCTCCCGTATGTGCAGGGGCTGCTGGGCGGGACGATCAACGGTGCCGCCCGGCCGGAGATCGTACGCCGGTACGGGGACGTCACCGTGATCGACGCGCATCACGGGCTGGGCCAGCCCGCGCTGGCCTTCGCCGTGGACCATGCGGTGGAGCGGGCGCGGGTGCACGGTTCGTCCGTGGTCTCGGTGCAGCATTCACGCCATGTCGGCATCACGGCCTGGTATTCGGGGCGGGCGGCGCGGGGCGGTGCCTTCGGTGTCATCACCACGCGTGCGGCGCGGTCGGGAGGGGGTGCGGGGGCGCTGCGGGAAGGGGCGGTAACAAGCCAGTTCCTGATGTGTCTGAGCCGAACCGCTGCGGGTGCCGCGCGGCCCCTTGTATTGGTCCCGCCGGCCGGCGGCGGGGCGGTGCGGCCGCGGTTGGCCCTGCCGGTTCCGGTCCTGGACGAGCTGGTCCGGATCGCGGCTCTGGTCAAGGTGCCGCCGGTACGGGCGCTGGACCGGCGACGGCCCACCCGTTCCGAATGCCCTTGAGTAAACACTCCGGACCTTTTCTATTTACCGACCCCCCTGGAGAACACGCCTGAAGCAGGTAGTACACACCCGAACCAAAAATCGTACACACCTCAACAATCAAGGTGGATTTACACGGTAAGTGACCAGTAACGCCTGGCGCCGGCAGCCCGTCCGGGAATACGGGGGCGCTGGCTGAATTGTTGTCTGTGTTCCCCTGCAGGTGGACTCGCCGGTCCTGCTCTGCTCGCCAAATCGCCTTGCCGCATGGGATCTTGGCCCCCAGTTCTGCGGGAGTGACGGACGTCACGGGCCGGAATTCGCCGTTCCGGGTTTCCTTTGTAAGGAGGCCCGTGGCGTGAATCAGCCCGGCCGCGGACGGCACTTCCCCACGTTTCCCATCGGCTAGTATTCGGCGGATGTTTCAGCGCAGTGCGCGGGCAGCGAAAGGCGAAAAAAGAATGCAGCGGGCGACGGGAGTTCGAGATTCCGATCTTGGAAAGTTCCTTCAGGTACGGCGCAGCCTGCTGTCGCCAGACGACATCGGACTGCCCAGCGACGGCAAGAGACGCCGGGTGCGGGGACTGCGCAGGGAGGAGGTCGCCCACATCGCCCAGGTCAGCGTCAACTACTACACGCGCCTGGAGCAGGGGCAGAACCGCAGCGCCTCACCCGAGGTCCTGGACGCCATCGCCAACGCGCTGCGCCTGAACCCGGGCGAGCGGGCACACCTGCACAACCTGTCCCGCGCCGCCGAGCTCGCGCGCCCGGCCAAGGCCCCCGAGGAAGTGCGGCCCGCGGTGGCCCGGATGATCTCCGCCTACCTCCAGGGGCCGGCGGTCGTGCTGGGCCGGCAGATGGACATCCTCGCCTGGAACGCCCTTGCCCGGACCATGTTCTCCGGACACATCGACATCGAGGAACTCCTCGCCCGGGACACACCGCCGAACCTGGCCGAGCTCGTCTTCCTCCACCCCGGCGCCCGCGCCCTCTACCCCCGCTGGAACGACGAGGCCGTCGAGATGGCGGGGTACCTGCGGATGATGGCCGGCCGCTTCCCGGGCGACCCGGAACTGGTCGAGCTGATCGAACGTCTCTCCCACGCGAGCCCGGAGTTCACCGAGATCTGGTCGGGACACGTGGTGTGGGACAAGACGTTCGGTACGCGCCATCTCCACCACCCGGCCGTCGGGGAGCTGACCCTCGCCTTCGAGAGCCTGCGCCTTCCCGACTCCCCCGACCAGTGCATCGTGCTGTACCACGCGGAGCCCGCCTCCCTGGAGGAAGAGGCGTTGCGCATCCTCCTGGAGGGCCGCGGCGGCGGTTAGCAGCCTGCGCCGGCCGGACACCGGCGCCGGTCCGGGGGCAGTCGAGAATCCGTCAATTCCCGCTGAGGATGACCAGCAGGGGCAGGCGAGGGGATCAACGCCTCGCCGAGACTGGACCCATGGAATCCTTCGCCGACCTCAGCCACTTTCTGCGCTCCCACCGTCTGCGCACGGCCCCCGAGAAGACGGGGGTGCCGACGGGCGCGGGGCCGCGGACCGCGCCCTGTCTGCTGCCCGCCGAACTGGCCCGGGCAGCGGGGCTCGACGCCGACCGCTACACCGACATCGAGGACGGCCGGGCCGGCCGCGTGTCCTTGTCCGTGCTCCACGCGCTGGCATCGGCGCTGCGCCTCGGGGCCGACGGCCGGGCCGAACTGTTCCGGCTCGGGGCCTCCCCCGGCACGTCCCGGCTGCGGGGGCTCGGCCACCTGACCCGTGCGGTGCCCATGCTGCCGGTCATCGCCTTCAACCACCGCTACGACATCACCGGCTGGAACCTGCCGGGGCAGGCGCTGCTCGCCTGGGACCTGGACTGGCCGGCCGAGCCCGTACGGCCCAACCTCGCCCGGATGCTCTTCCTCGGCAGGGCGACGCGGGCGCTGTACGGGCCCGGGCAGCGGCAGGTCGCCGGGCTCGTCGGGGCCCTGCGGCGGGCGGTGGAGCAGCATCCGGACGAGGAGCTGACCGTGCTGGTGGCCGAACTGGCCGCCGGCAGCCGGGAGTTCGCGGATCTCTGGTCCCGTCCGGCCGGGGAGCGGAGCGACGAGGACGACTGCGGAGTCCTCTTCCGCTTCGAGCATCCCGCGGTGGGCTCCATGGAGCTCTCCCGGGTGGTGCTGGAGGAGGGGGCGCAGAACGGGGAGTGGGCCGTGGTGTTCAGCCCGGAACCCGGTTCCGCGTCCGCCGCCGCGCTGGACGACCTGCTCGCCCGGGTCGCCGGCCGGTCCACCTGATGCAGCACGGCCGGCCGCCGCGGCCGCGCCCGGGTGCTCACTCAGCCGGTGCAGCCGTTCGCGGGCGGCGCGGACACGGCTCGCGGCGCCGTCCGCGCCCGGCAGCCGTCGCTCGGCAGGTGCACGCGTGTGCAAGGGGCCCGGGCCGCTCAGGCGGGCGGCTGCGGCAGCCCCGGGTAGGCGCGGCCGGCGCGCGGGGGCACGGCGAAGGTGGCCCGGCTCCGGACGTCCATGAACGCGTTGATGCCGTTGTTGCGGCGCACGCCGATCCCGCCGTGGTGGGTGGACGCGTCGGCCGCGTTCATCATCGCCCGGGTGGCGTGGAAGTCCTCCATGGTGCGCTGCAGGGACACGAAGTGGGTCCCCGGCACGCCGTGGTCCATCGTCGCGAAGTCCCTGCGGTTGATCCGCGGGCGTCCGGCGAGCCGGGCCCGCCCGGTCGCCTGGGCATGGCCGACCCGTCCGTGGGCGGCGGCCACCGCCGCCAGCTCCGTACGGTCGCTCTCCGCGTCCTCGACCAGGCCCCGCGCCTCCTTCGCGGTCATCCGGGGCGAGTACATCAGCCCGGCACGCTCGTCCTCGGGCTGTTCGTACCAGCTGTCGGTGTCGAGGACGATGTAGCTGACGTGCATGGTCGTGCCGCCGGCCAGCGGCCCCCCGGTGATCGAGACCTCCTCCTCGGTGGCCTGGTTGCGCCGCAGTCCCGAGTGGAAGCCCATCAGCAGCGGGGCCTCGGCGGGCACGCCGGCCTGCGGCCGCCGCGCGGCCGGCAGGCCCTCCCCCACGAAGCCGCTGCGGGTCTCGCGCAGCACGAGGCGCCCGCGCTGGTCCTGCGGTCCCGGCCCGAAGAGCGAGGCGGCGGCCCCGGCCACCGTCTCCTCCCGGTCGGAGGCCAGGTGCAGGCAGGCGTCGTACTCCTCCAGCACCGGGTTCTCCCAGCGGGCCATCGGAACGGGCCGCCCCACCGGGGAGCGCAGCCGCGTGTGCCGCTCGAACCAGCCCGGGCCCCAGCCCATGCACATCAGGATGCCGTCGGGCCCGTGCCCGTACCGCTCCTCCAGGGCGCTGAGCGCGGCCTCCAGGTGTCGGGCGTCCTGCGGTACGGGGGTGCCCTCGACGTCGAGCATCAGCAGCCGGTGGTGGCGGGGCGGCAGTGCGCGGCCGGCCTCGTCGGAGCGGAAGGTGTCCTCCCAGGCGTGCTGGGCGGCGGGGCGTGCGGGCATCACAGCTCCTCCTGCGGCTCGTCGCGGCGCAGGGCCGCGAACGCCGCGGTCCAGTCGGCCACGGGCGCGCCGGGTTCGTTGAACAGGCTGAAGGTCGTGGACCGGCTGGCGGGCTCTTCGATGGCCGCGACGATCGCGGCGGCCATGTCGGAGCGTGCCACCATGCCGTCCCCGTAGGGGTGCTGGCTGAGGGTCAGGGCGTGGCTGCCGGGCGGGTCGTCGGTCATCCAGGTGGGCCGCACGATGGTGTAGGGCAGGCCGCTGCCGCGCACCAGGCGTTCGGCGGCGACCCGGGCCGGGAGCAGGGTGTCGTCGATCCGGTTGAGCGGGTGGGCCGGTCCGTGGCCGACCGCGAACGAGCTGAACAGGACGAAGTGCGCGGCGGGCCGGTGGCGCCGTACCTGCTCCAGCAGCACCCGGGTGGCCCGTTCGGTGTGCACCCGGGCGTCGCCCCGCTTGGGCACGAGGACGACGGCATCGGCGCCCTCCAGTACGCCGGCCGCGTCCGTCAGCTCGCCGAGGTCTTCCGGCCGGGCCGGGTCGCCGAGGTCGCTGACGTAGCGGACCGTGTGGTCCCGTCCGGCCGCCGCCGAGGCGATGGTCTTCCCGGTGCCGGCCCGGTAGGGCGAGCCGGCGACGACGATCCGTGCCACGCCCTCACACCCCGTCGTGGACGAGCAGGGTGGCCTTGCCGGCGATCCGCCGCTCGCGCAGCGAGGTCATCACCTCGGGGAGCCGCTCCCAGGCGTCCTGGTGGCCCAGGACCGGCCGCAGCCGGCCGAGGTCGATCAGGCGGACCAGCAGCTCCAGGTCCTCGCCGACCGGTTCTCCGGACCCGAACACCCAGAAGGGGTGCAGGGTCTGGCGTGCGTGGGGCACGAAGGAGGAGATGCTCAGGCTGGCCGTGCGGCCCGAGGAGGTGCCGAGGACCACGATGTGGCCGAGGGCGGACAGTCGTTTGAGGGCCGTGACCAGTACCTCTCCGCCCACGGATTCGAGGATCACGTCGAAGTCGCCCTCGGTGTCGGCGAGGGAGGTGACCACGTGGTGCGCGCCCAGCGCCTTCAGGTCGAGGTCGCGGTGGGTGCCGGTCAGCGCCGTCACCTCGGCGCCCTCGGCGGCGGCCAGTTGCACGGCGAAGGATCCGACGCCGCCGCTCGCCCCGGTGACCAGGACGCGGCGGCCCAGCAGGGGCCCGCCGCGGCGCAGGGCGCGCAGGGCGGTCAGTCCGGCGACGCCGAGGGTGGCCGCCTCGGTGAAGGCCACCGCGTCGGGGAGGACGGCGAGGCGGTCGACGGGGACGGCCGCGTACTGGGCCCATCCGCCGAAGTCGTTCATCGCCGCGATGCGGGTCCCGGCGGCGGGGCCGCTGCCGTCGGCCGCGGCCCGTACGACGACGCCCGCCAGGTCCTGTCCGGGCCGCCAGCCCTCGGTGCGGCGCCGGAACAGGTTCAGTTCGCCGCGGTTGACGGAGAAGGCCGCGACGCTCACCAGCGCCTCGTCCGGGGCCGGTTCGGGCAGGGCGACGATGCGCAGGTCGGGGCCGTCGGGGGTGCCGATCCAGGCGCGCATCCGCTGGGGCAGGATCGGCGGCACGGGGCGCGCGGAGGCGGAAGATGTGAGGGAAGAGGTCATGCACCGACCGTAGGCAGGGCTCCGGCCGGGAGGGAAAGACCAGCTCTGTCTCGGTTCATAACTCCCGGATATGAATGGGGTGGCGCGCCTACGATGGCGGGGTGACGATGCCCGAGGCGAGACTGCTGCGCTATTTCCTGGCCGTGGCCGAGGAGGGCAGTTTCACGCGGGCGGCGGCCCGGCTGCACATCGCGCAGCCGGCGCTGAGCACGCAGATCCGCCGGCTGGAGAGCCGGCTGGGTGTGCTGCTGCTGCACCGCACCACGCGCGTGGTGCGCCTCACGGAGGCCGGCCAGGCCGTGTACCAGCGCGGTGCGGGTGCGCTCGCCGCGCTGGAGGACGTGTGGGAGGCGGCCCGCCGGGCCGGGCGCGGTGAACTGGGCCGGCTGCGGCTGGTGTACAGCACCAGTACGGGGTACGGGACGGTGCCGGGCCTGGTGGAGGCGGTGCGGGCGCGGCTGCCGGACGTCCAGGTGGCCGCCGAGGTGCTGCGGACCCCCGACATCGCGCACGCGGTGCTGGACGGGCGCGCGGATGCGGGGATCGCGCGTTCGCCGGAGGCGGTGGCGGGGGTGCGGCTGCTGCTCGTGCGGACCGAACCGCGCGGGGTGCTGCTGGCGGCCGCCCATCCGCTGGCCGGGCGGCGCGAGCTCACCTTGGCCGAGGTCGCGGCGTTCCCGCTGGTGCTGCACGAGCGGCAGGCCAACCCCGGTCACTACGACGAGGTGGTGGCCGTGTTCCAGGGGGCGGGGCTGGTACCGCGGCTGACGGAGCGTCCGATGGCCTTCGATCCCACGCAGAGCGTGCTGCGGGACGCCCGCACGGTGGGTCTGGTCGCCGCGTCGGCCGGCGACCAGCTGCCGGGGTGGCTGCGCTGGGTCCCGCTGGCTCCTGGGATCCGGCCGCTCGCCACCCATCTGGTGCTCCCGGAGACCTCGCCGTCGCCGATCGTCACGCACTTCGCGCATGCCGCGCTGGACGCGGCCCGGGAGGCGGGGTGGCTGGACGGCGGGTCCGCGGCAGCCGGTTGTCCCGGCGCAGGAGCGTGACCGGCGGCCCGGCGCGGCATGCCGGCCGCGCCCGGCACATCGGCCTGCTCCGTGCGGTACGGGTGAATGTGGTCAGCCCGTCATGTCGTACTCGTCGACATCCAGGACCGCACCGGTGGCGGCGAGGAAGTCCAGCGCGTCCCGGTCCAGGTGCCAGCCGAAGAGGCCGGGCTTCCCGGTGGGATCCGCCTGACCGGCCTTGCCGGGCTCGTCGGCGTCTCTGAAGTAGCGGACGATCTCCAGCACCGCGGCGTGGCCCGGCTCAGGCTCTTGGCTCAGTTGTCTCGCGAGTTCGGCGATGCGGTCTGTGTGAGGCCGGAGCCGGTCCAGAACGTGCGCTACCTGCTCGTCGACGCGCAGGCCCGGCTCCCGGCACACGATCTTCCAGCTGTGGCAGACCGGTATCGCGGGCCGGATGATGCGGCTTGCGCGAACCGTCGTCTCATCCGGTTCCATGCCCAGCCGCGCCGTCATCTCCTGCGCGGATGTGCGCTCGCTGGACAGGGCGAAGTAGACGTACTGGTCAAGAGGCATCTCGGGAGCGTACCTGTGCACGAACCACAACTCCCCCTGAGGAGGTTCGTCCGTCCTCAGGCCGCAGGATGGCCGACCGCCTCGGCCCTCTCCGCCTGGCGGCTCGGCGGCTGTCTGCGGGCAGGTGCCCTTGCCGGTGCCCGCAGGTGGCCCCCGGTCCGGCTGCCGTGCATGCGGCCGGGCCCGGCGGCTGACCTACGGCTGTGTTCCCCCGCGCTGTGCGGGGTGAAGAACGCAATTGATCCCGGCCAGGCTTTCGTGCAGCTCGCGAGCCCCCAGGGCGACGCGCTCGTCAGGATCCCCCGCCAGCTCCTCGCAGAGCCGCATCGCGTCGTCGCGTTCGTCGGCGTAGACGGCGAATGCGTCGTGGACCGCGGTGTGGATCCAATCGCCGTGGTTCGGGCCGGCGACTGCCAGCGCGGACGCGACGGCCGTCAGCCCGGCCTTGTCGTGGCGTCGGAGCAGGGCTTCTGCGGTCGCCCGTGTGACGAAGGTGTCCTCGCGGTCAAGTACCAGCTCCAGCAGCGGCCCGGCCGCCTCCTCCGTCTCGGCAAACCCCGCCAGACCGCGACCGGCGTCCGCCCGGTCCCGGTAGTCGCTGCTTCGCCCGAGCTCGCCGAGCGCCATGACAGCAGCACGCCGCAGGGCACTGTCCACGTGCTCACCCACCCCTCGTAGATTTCGGCCAAAGTAGCACCGGGGCCCCCACGGTCGATCGGAGGGCTTCACAGCGACCGACCGCCGCCCGGTGGGCAGCGAAAACCTGCTTGGCGGGCCTCGGCGGCGAGATCCCCGGCACCCTGTGGACGCCTGAATCCGCCGCACCGGTCCCGCTGATCCTGATGGCCCACAACAACGGCCTGCCCAAGGGGGCGGCCCGGCTGGTGGCCCGGGCCCGGCACTCGGCGGCGCACGGCTACGCGGTGGCCGCCATCGACGCCTGCGGGTGCGGTGACCGGCCCCGTTCCGCCGCCGACGAGCAGGCCCGCGCCGACCTCCGCCGGGCGGTGCAGGCCGGTGAGCCGGTCGAGGAGATCTTCGAGTCGTTCATCGGCCCGCTGGTCGAGAAGGCGGTCCCGGAATGGCGGACCGCCCTGGACGCCCTCCTTGCGCTGCCCGGGATCGGCGGCCCGGTCGGGTACTCGGGGTGGACCGCCGTCGGTATCCGCCTTGCGGTGGTCGAGCCGCGTATCGCGGCCGCCGGTTTCTTCGCCGGGGGTTACGTGCCCCGCGCCCAGCGTGAGGAGGCCCGGCAGGTCACCGTTCCGCTGCTGTTCCTGCTGCAGTGGGACGACGAAGGGAACCCCCGGCAACGGGCCCTGGACCTGTTCGACGCCTTCGGCGCGAAGGAGAAGACGCTGCACGCCAATCCGGGCGGACACACCGGCACCCCGTGGTTCGAGGTGGAGGACGGGAACAGGTTCTTCGGCCGGCACCTGAAGTGAGGCCGGGCCGTCAGGCCGACAGCAGACGGTGAGCGGTGCCGGCCAGGATGCCGTTCTCCTCGGGGACAGGCCCCGGCCGGCCCGCGGCTCTCTGCGCCGCGGGCCCTGCCGAACCGTCGGCAGGGGCACGCGACGCAAGCGGGGCTCTTGACCCTCACGTGGCGTCAGGCTGCACAGTCGGTGCCGTGGAAGATCACTGGACCGTGGGACGCGTGGCCGAGCTGGCCGGAGTGAGCGTCCGCACGCTGCATCACTATGACGAGATCGGACTCGTTCGGCCGTCGGCGCGGACCCCGGCCGGGTACCGGGCCTATGCGGCGGGCGACGTGGAGCGGCTTCGGGAGGTACTGGCCTACCGGCGGCTGGGCTTCCGGCTGCGGGAGGTGGCGGAACTGGTCGGCGACCCGGCCACCGACGCGGTCGCGCACCTGCGCCGGCTGCGGAATCTGCTGCTGGAGCGGCGTGATCGCGCCGACGCCATGATGGCGGCGATCGACAGGGAACTCCAGGCACGGGCGAAGGGACTGAAGGTGACACCGGAGGAGCAACTGGAAATGCTCGGTGCGCGGTTGTACGACGCGATCGGCGGCGCCTACACCGCGACCCGGACTACCGAGCCGCGGATCGCCGCGCAGATCTGGGACGCGCTCGGGGACGCGCGGACGGTGCTGAACGTCGGGGCCGGCACCGGCTCCTACGAGCCCGCCGACCGTGAGGTGACCGCGGTGGAGCCGTCGGCGGTCATGCGGGCGCAGCGGCCTGCCGGTTCGGCGCCGTGCGTGGCCGCCGCCGCGGAGAACCTGCCGTTCGAGGACCGCTCGTTCGACGTGGCGATGGCCGTCTCCACCGTTCACCACTGGGGGGACCCGATGGCGGGGCTGCGCGAGATGCGGCGCGTGGCCCGCCGTGTGGTGGTGCTCACGTTCGACACCGACGAGCCGGGATGGCAGGACCGGTTCTGGCTCACCCGCGACTACCTGCCCGAGTTCGCCGCCGTCCTGGCAGGGTTTCCCCCGCTCGCCGGGATGGCGGGCGCGATCGGTGCCCGCGCCGAGCCGGTGCCCGTCCCGTGGGACTGCGCCGACGGCCTGTTCGAGGCGTACTGGCGCCGGCCGGAGGCGTATCTGGAGGATCACGTGCGCCGTGCGGTGTCGGTGTGGACGAGGGTCGGGCCGGAGGCCGAGCAGCGGGCGGTGCGAAGCCTCGGCGACGACCTCGGCTCCGGCCGGTGGGCCGAGCGCAACAGCCGCCTCGCCGGCCTCGACGCGGCAGATCTCGGCCTCCGCCTGCTCGTAGCGTGAACGGCGTTGCAGCGTCGAGGACTTCGCGGCTCCCCCGCGCCCGGGGGCTGCGACCGGCGAAGAACCCGTGACCGGGACGGTGACGGACGGGGCGACACCGCAGCGGGCCGGCGCGGTGTGATGAACTGCGGTCCGTTCAGCGGAGTCCGCCAGCACGACGCGGTCGGCAGCGCCGTGGTCGAGCAGGCCGTGCCGACGTCGCGGACTTCCTGTTCTGCGCCGCGACCGGCGGCCGGTGGGTCCGCCGGCGCGTCGTCCTCACGCGCTGAGCCCCTCCGGGCGGCCGGATCTTCCCGGGCGTCAGGTGGCGGGGCAGGGCGGGGCGAAGTCGACCGCCGTGAAGTACCGGTCCCATTGGGCTCTGGTGATCCGGGGGTGGGCGCTGTCGCAGATGCGGGAGGCGACCCGGTCCAGGGCGGTGTCCCGCAGCCGGATCGTGAAGTCGTTGCCGCCGGTGGCCAGGGTGGTGCCGTCCGGGCTGAACGCCACGGCCGGTACGGGGTTCGCGTGGCCGGTGAGGACGGTGGGGGTGGCCGGCCCGCTCACGTCCCACAGGAGGGCCTTGCTGTCCGAGGCGCCGGCGGCCAGTCGGCGGCCGTCCGCGTCGAAGGTCAGCGTGTAGAGCCAGGAGCCGGCGGCCGGCAGCTGCGTCGGCTTCGCCGGGTGGTGGATGTCGTCGACGTCGATCAGCCAGATCGTCCTGTCCGTTCGGTGGAAGGCGGCCAGTCGCCGGTTGTCGGGGCTGAACACGCCGCCGGTGAGCGGGGCGGACCGGAAGGGGGAGGGCAGTTCCCGGGGGGTGCGTGGCCGGGTGATGTCCCAGAGCCGCAGTGAGCCGGACTCGCCCGTGCTGGTGACCAGCGTGTTGCCGTCCGGCCGGAACGAGGCCGTCGTGACGGGCGGTCCGTCCTCGGCGATCCGGCTCAGCGGCCGGGGGCCGGCGGGATCGGTCAGGTCCCACAGTCCGGCCGTGGCTTGTGACCAGACGGCCAGGAGGCGGCCGTCCGGGGCGAAGGCAGTGCCGGCGACTTCGCCGCCTTCGGGGGCGATGACCGATGTCAGGCGGGGCTTGCGGGGGTCGGTGACGTTCCAGACGCGGGCGGTGCCGTCCTCACTGGCGGTGACGAGGGTGCGGCCGTCCGGGCTGAACGTCACACAGCGGACGAACCTGGTGTGCCCGTGCAGGACCGACAGCGGCCACAGGGCGCGGCCGCCGGTGACCTGCCACAGGCGTGCGGTGCCGTCCCAGCTGGCGCTGGCGAGCAGGTGGCCGCCGGGTGCGAACGCCAGGGACGTGACCACGTCGTCGTGGGTCGCGAGGGAGAGGTCCCGCAGGTCCAGGAGCCGGTCGGAGTTGGCGAGGACGCGGCCGTCGGGGCTGAACGCGGCCTGGTAGAAGCCGCCCTGGACCGTGCTGGTGCGCTTCGGGTCCGCGGGGGCGGCGACGTCCCAGAACTGGGTGGAGCCGCCGACCGAGACGAGTGTGCTGCCGTCCGGGCTGAAGGCGAGCGACCAGACGATCGCGGGATGGACCGGCAGGACGGCCGGCGGCCGTGTGAGCCGGCCGCCGGTGATGTCCCAGACCCGTGCGGTGCGGTCCCAGCTCCCGGTCGCCAGGGTCTTGCCGTCCGGGCTGAAGGCGGCCGAGGTCACGGTGTCGGTGTGTCCGCGCAGGACGTCGAGGAGGAGCGGATGCGCGGGGTCGCGGGCATCCCACAGTCTGGTGGTGGTGTCGCCGGTGGTCGCCACCGTGCGGCCGTCCGGGCCGAACGTCACCGAGGTGACCGTGCCGGAGTGACCGGGCAGGGTGGCCAGCAGCCGGGGGTGGCGGGGGTCGTGCACGTTCCACAGGCGCGCCGTGCCGTCGGTGTGGCCGGTGGCGATGAGGCCGCCCGGCCCGGACGCCACCCACGACGGCGCGGACCGCTGGTCCGGCAGGGTGCTCAGTTCGGCGGGCGCATGCCGGTCCGTCACGTCCCAGAGCCGTACCGAGCGTTCGCTCGCCGTGGCCAGGATGCGGCCGCCCGCGTCGAAGGCCACCGACATCAGCCGCTCCGGCTGGGTCACGACGGCGAGCTGTACGGGGTGGCGGGCGTTCCCGGTGTCCCACAGCCGGACCGTGCGGTCCCAGCTCGCGGTGGCCAGGACCCTGCTCTTGGGGGCGAAGGAGATCGAGACCACGTCGGAGGTGTGGCTGGTGAGCCGGCTCGTGTACGGCGTCGCGAACGTGCTCATGAGCTGGTCGCGGACGTCGCCGGTGGCTGCCAGCCGGTAGGCGGCCAGGTTCAGCTGCGCGGCGAGCGCGGGGGCGTGCCGGCGTACTTCGGCCGCGTCGGCGGCGGCCTTGCGCGCGATGGCCACGTTGCGCTGGCGGACGGCGGAGTCGCGCGAGCCGACGGCCAGCCCGCCCGCGGTCGCCGCGACGACCACCAGCACGGTGAGCAGCGTGACCAGTTGCCGCAGGCGGACCGTCCGTCGCCTGACCGCCGCCATCTCGTCGGCCTGTGCTTCCCGGCTCGCGTCGAGGAAGCGCCGTTCCTTCGAGGTCAGCCGGGTGCCGTCCGCGGCGGCCAGGTCCAGCGCCGCGGCCAGGCGGGCGCCCCGGTACAGGGCGTGCGGGTCGCGGTCCTGCCTCTCCCAGCCGGCGGTCGCGTCGGTGAGCCGGCGGTGCAGGAGCAGCCGGTCGCGGTCTTCGGTGAGCCAGCCGCGCAGTCTCGGCCAGCACCGGATGATCGCCTCGTGGGTGATCTCGGCGCATTCCTGGTCGAGCGTCACGAGCCGTTTCCGGGCGAGGGATTCGAGGACGTGGACGGTGTCGGGGTTCGGGTCCAGTTCGTCCCTGGTGATCCGGCGCCTGGTGTCCTCGGTGCCGTCGCCCAGGGCGGTCAGCCGGAGGAACAGTGACCTGGCGAGGCCCTGCTGTACCGGTGACAGTGTCCCGTAGGCGGCTTCCGCGGTGTGTGCGAGTGCGTGCTGGATTCCGCCGGCGGCCACGTAGCCCTCCAGGGTCAGGCGGCTGCCGCTGCGCCGGCGCCAGGTCTCGACCATCGCGTGCGAGACCAGCGGCAGGGCGCCCGGCTGGCCGGTCGCGTCCGCGACCACGGCCGCGAGCAGCGGGCCGGTCACCGTGCAGCCGGCGAGGGCGGCCGGCCGGGTGATGGCCTCGCGCAGTTCCTGGCTGTTCATCGGGCCGACCGCGATCTGCGCGTCGCGGATCGCCTCGACCAGCCGGGGGTCCTGGACGCAGTGGCCGTAGAAGTCGGCGCGTACGCCGAGTACCACCCGGGTCCGGCTGGTCGCCGTCGTGGCGGCCGCGGTCAGCAGGGCGATGAACGCGCCGCGTTCGTCCCGGTCCGCGCAGAGGGTGAAGACCTCTTCGAACTGGTCGACGACGATCAGTGTGTCGGTGTCGGGTGTGTGGTCGAGCATGGTCTGCCGGATGCGCAGGTGCAGTGCCGCGGGGTCGTCCAGCAGCTCGGTCACCAGTGTGCCGGGGGCCTCGCCGGTCGCCGCTGCGAGGTGGATCGCGCATTCCTCCACGGGGTGCGGGCCCGGGGTGAAGAGCATCACGGGCCGGCCCGATGCCCGTGCGCGGGCGACGAGTCCTGCCCGCAGCAACGAGGATTTCCCCGATCCGGAGGGTCCGAAGACGGCCAGGAAGCGGTGGTCGCGTACCTTCGCGAGCAGTTCGCCGGTCAGCCGCTCGCGTCCGAAGAAGCGGTCGGCGTCTTCGGGCTGGAATGCCGACAGCCCGGCGTACGGGGCGTTCTGACGGCTGGTTTCCGCGGGCTCGTCGTGCTGGGTGCCGGCGGCGATCTCGGTGGCGACGGCGTGCCATCGGGTTTCCCATGCGCGGCGGTCGCCCTGGCAGGCGTCGACGTAGGCGAGTGTGACGGCAAGGCTCGGGAAGGTGTTCCCGCCTGCGGCGTCCGACAGTGTCGTGGACGAATAGTGTGCCTTTTTCGCCAGTGCCCGGTAGGGCGGGCGTCCCGCTGCCTCGCGCAGTTTCCGGAGGTCGGCCGCGAACTGTGTCAGCGGACCGGAGTCCAGGTCGAGCGGGCGTTCGGGGCGTGGCATTGCCTTCCTTCCTGCGGCTTTCCGCAGCCGTGTCGGGTGGTGTTTGTCCAGCTTTTGATGTCCGGAATCCTCGTTCCGGCGCCGGACATCGGCCGGGGGCTAGACAGGGTCCGGCGCAACCGCGCCACGGTGATGGGAAGGGGAAATCATGAGGTCCGTGCGACGACTGATGCTGCTGGCGGCGGTCACCGGGCTGCTGGCCGGTTCTGTCCTGACCGGCTCGCCCGCGTATGCCGCGGCACCGCTGCTGAAGTCCAACCTGAACGGAAGGTGCGCCGACGTCTTCATGTTCCACAACGAGAACGGTGCCTCCACCGTGACGTGGGACTGTCACGGCGGCACCAACCAGCAGTGGTACTGGGACGGTGAGCAGATCCGTTCGAGCATGAACGGGAAGTGCCTGGAGATCTACGGCCCGCATCTGGGTGAGCAGGGTTCGGTGAGCATGTGGGACTGCCACGGCGGTCTTCACCAGAGGTGGTACCGCAACGGCAGCGAGATCCGTAACCGGGTGAACGGGAAGTGCCTGGACATCCTGGCCGGCCGGCCTGACATCGGGCAGCTCCTGGTGAGCTGGAGCTGCAACGGCGCGCGGAGCCAGAGCTGGGACTTCTGAGCGCCTGCCCGGCCCGGCACCTCGCGGGCCGGGCCGGGCCGGGCAGGGCAGGGCCGGCGCCTGGGGAACAGGCGGTGCGGCATCAGCCCGGGTGGAGGCTCAGCGTCTGCCCCGCCGCAGCCAGCCCTGGGCCTTGCCTATGCCGGCCACGTGCGCCGGACCGGCACCGTTCGAGGGAGCGGCACCGTTCGGCAGGGCTCCGCCGTGCGACGGTCGGCTGTGCGGCTCCAGGTGCTTCAGCCTCGCCTTCCACGGGCCGTCCGCCATCTGCAGTTGCACGATGACCGGGCCCTCGGGCAGCGGGACGGTCTCCCGCCGCTTGCCGATCTCGTTCACGACGTTGTCGTCCCTGGGCAGGGCGGTGGGGTCGTCGTGTCCCTCCAGTTCGAAGAGGTTGACGATGAGGTTGTCCTCGCCCCGGTAGTGGAGGGCGAGATCGGCTGTTCCTCCGGTGTGCAGCAGGACGTCGGGGCCGCGGCACTCCAGCTCGTCCTCGGTCAGGCGCGTGGCCGCGGCCAGCGGCAGCACCTGGAGTTGCCAGGGGCCTTCCGCTTTCAGCTGCAGACGCAGGCGCCCGTTTTCCGGGACCTGGGCGAGCACGCGGCCACGGAAGTCCTCCTCCGTGCTGTTGACGAGGGTCTCGCCCTCCTTGTTGAACCGGGTGAGGGGCCACAGGCCCGTGTACCCGTCTCCCCGGATGCCGAGGTCGACCACGACCGGCCCCGGAGGGAGCCCGTTCACCGTGATCACGTCGTTGTCCCGGCCCGTCAGCGTGTGTGGCGGGAAGACGGCACCGAACGTCCAGTCCGCCGTGCCCGGCCGCTGCGGGGCCACGGGAGCCCCCGCGGCGGGCGCCGGGGCGGCGGCGGGCGCGAACACCGGTGCCGGGGCCGAGGGCTGGAGCGGAACCGGAACCGGAGTCTGACCCGCACTCGGCGCCGGGACCTGGAACGGAACGGGTGCCTGGAACGGAACCGGCGCCTGTCCCTGTGCCGGAGTCTGTGTCGGGGTCCGGGCCGGGGTCCGGTCCCGGGGCGCCGGGGCGTCTTCCGCCACCTCCACGCCGTGGTCCGTCACCAGGCCGGCGAGGCCGTTCGCATATCCCTGGCCCACCGCACGGAACTTCCAGCCTCCCGCCCGCCGGTAGACCTCCGCGAGCACCATCGCCGTCTCGCCGCCCGCGTCCGTCACGTCGTACCGGGCGACCGGCGTGCCGTCCGGCGCGAACGCCTCCACGGACAGCTCGTCGGCGTCCCGCAGCGGCCCGGCCTCTCTGGATCCGACCACCAGGACCCGGACGATCTGTTCTTCGAGCGCGGCGAGGCCGGTCTCCAGCCACACCGTGCCGCTCTCCTGTCCCAACAGCCGCACGGCGCCCGAAGGATGAACCGGCGCACCGTGGAACACGATGTCGCCGTCCCCCCGGACCCGCCCCTGCTCCGTGAGAAGCAGGGCTGCGACATCGACTCCGGACCGCACCGCGAACCGCAGCGGCACCGTCGGGACGAAGCTGTTGCCCCCCTTGATCATTTCCCCTCCCCAGAATGGATCATCACTCGATCCTGCGGCCATCCGGCCTCCGGGACAAGGCCTGTGGAAAACCGGCCGGGAACCCGGCGCCCGTGGGGAACGGGGCCGGCCGTCAGGGGCGGACCTCAGGCGCTCGGCCGCCCGGCCCGTTGCGCCGCGGCGAGGCCGTGCGGCTCATTCCTCCCGCGGCGCCGTGCCCCGGTCCAGGACTGCCGAGACGCGGCCACGAGTCTGTCCCCCGCGCGGTCGACGCTGTCGTTCTGTGCGCTGACCTGGGCGCCTTCCAGGAGGAAGGTGATCTCTGCGGAGGCGTCGTCGGGCTCTTGCGCGCCGGCCCGTTCGCACATGGCCGTGAGGCGGCGCCGCTGGGCGGCCTTGTGGTTCGCGATGAGCCGGCGGGCCGGATGGCCGGGGTCGGGCAGGCCGGTGACGGAGTTGACGGACTCGAGGTGAGCGGCGCGGAGTTCGTGCACGCCCTCGGCGTACGCAACCGGGTCGCCCGCGCGGTCGGCGCCCGCTTCGGGTCCCAGGACCTGCTGCTGACGCCCACCCTCCCCGAGGTGCCGGTGCCCCTGGGCACCTACGGCCGGGGCGCGGAGCACGCGGACGGGCTGGGCTGGCTGGGCTGGCTGGAGCACCTGTTCCACCGCTCGCCGTTCACCGCCGCCTTCAACGTCGCCGGCACGCCCGCGATGTCGGTGCCGCTCGCGTCCGACCCGGCCACCGGCCTGCCGATAGGTGTCCAGTTCGCCGCGGGCTACGGACGCGAGGACGTGCTGTTCCGGCTCGCCGCGCAGCTGGAGAAGGCTGCTCCCTGGGTGCAGCGCAGGCCTGCCGTGTGGGCGGGCGCGGCCCGCCCCGCCTGATCCCCCGCGGCCGGGAACGCGCCCGCCTGGCGCTGTCGGGTGCCGATCCGGTCCAGGCGTCGGCCTGTTGCAGGGCCCGGCTCGTCAGACCTTGTCCCGGTCGTGGGTGATGCTGAGCAGGTTCGGTACGAGTGCCAGCCAGAACAGGACCTGAGGGACGGTGCGCTCGCTCCACGGAAGGGCCACGAGCAGCAGTGCGCACAGGGTGGCCCAGGTGGCCTGGCCGAGCACGACCCTGGGCCAGGATGAGCGGCGCACGAGCGCGAACACGGTGAGCTGTGCCCCGGTCCGCAGCCGCCGGTAGCGGCGCCAGGCGCCGAAGCCCCACACCACGGCCATCAGGGTGAGCGCCCACAGCCGGGTGCCGAGATGGACGGGCAGCTCCTTCGCCTCGCCCCCGGTGGGGAAGACGTCGACGGTGACGGCGGCCATGACCAGACAGAGCAGGGCGAGCCATCGGGTGCCGCGCAGCATCCGGTAGACGGCCCTGTCGAGGTCCTTGCGGAGCGCGTCGGAGTGCGGTGCGGCCGCGAGCCCACCCGCGTACAGTTCGGCGGCCCGGGCGGCGGAGGTGCCGGCCTTGGCGGCCTCGCGCTCGGTGGACACGGTGACGGCGAGGGTGTGCGTGGGGTCGACGCGGAGGATCTGCCGGATGGCCTCGTCGGCCAGCTCTGTCCGCTCGTGGAACGTGGCGACCTTGTGCATGGTCGCCCACGTGTAGGTCTCCTCCGGTCCCTCCCGCACCGCGACCTCGGCGTGCTCGAGCGCCTCCTCCGGGCGGTCCGGGGCCAGTTCCAACAGCAGCTCGGCGAGCTGCCGTCGGGGGCCCCAGGCGTACGGATCGATGCGGATCGCCAAGCGCTGCGCCGCCTCGGCCTCCTCGAGCCGGCCCAGGCGGCGCAGGGCGGTGCCGCGGACGAAGTGCGCGTCGAGGAAGCCCGGTTCGAGCCGCAGGGACTCCAGTGCGGCGGCGAAGGCCTCGGAGTGCCGGCCCAGGGTCAGCTGGCACTGGCCGAGCAGGCTCCACGCCTGGTGGTCGTCGGGGTCCTCGGCGAGGCGGCGGCCGACCGCTTCGCGCGCCTCCTCCGGGCGCATCATCTCGTAGAGCATCCGGGCCCGTTCGACCTGTGGGTGTGTCGTCACAGCTTGCGCTTCTTCTTCAGGTAGGTGACCAGGTCGTCGTAGATGCCGCCGTCGTTGGCGAACATGGCGACGTTGCGGGCGGAGGCGAACCAGGATTCGCTGGACGGCTTGATCTGCTTGGCCGCGTTCAGGATGTCCTTGGTGCCGATCAGGCGGACGGTGCCGGAGCGGGCGGAGTCCAGGAGCGCGTACTCGGCCGCGCTCTCGCAGAGATGGGCGAGATCGGCGCCCGAGAAGTCCTCGGTGGCCTTGACGATCTTGCCGAGATCGACGGACTCGATGGGGCGCTCGCGCAGGTGGTAGCGGAGGATCGCCTCCCGGGCCGGGGCGTCGGGCGGCAGCACGAGCAGGGTGCGGTCCAGGCGGCCGGGGCGGCGCAGGGCGAGGTCCACGTCCCAGGGGACGTTGGTCGCGGCGAGCACGAAGACGCCTTCGTTCTGTGCGGCGTTGATGCCGTCGAGCTCGGTGAGGAGCTGGTTGACGACGTTGCGCAGACCGCTGTGGTGCATGCGCGAGCGCTTGGCGCCGAGCGCGTCCAGCTCGTCGAGGAAGACCACGCAGGGCGCCTGGCGGCGGGCGGCCTCGAAGATGTCGTGGACGTTCTTCTCCGAGGTGCCGATGTACATGTCGAGGATGTCGGAGAGCGAGACCGAGATGAAGCCGGCACCGAGTTCGCCGGCGACGGCCCGCGCGATGAACGTCTTGCCGCAGCCGGGCGGGCCGTAGAGGAGCAGGCCGCCGCGGAGCGACTTGCCGTACAGCTTGCGGAGTTCGGGATTGCGCATCGGGGCGAGGAAGGCGGCTTCGAGCCGGTCCTTGACCTGCTGCATGCCGCCGACGTCGGCGAGGCGTACGTCGCCGGGGGCGTCGACGTCCCAGGCGGACGCATCGGCCGGGTCGCCGCTGCCGTCCGCGGTCAGGGGGCCTCGGTGGCACCGCCCGCGTCGGCGGGATCGGTGGGGTCGGCGGCGAAGCGGGGGCCGACGACGCCGGCGACTTCATGCTCGGCGGCGGCCCAGTCGAAGGCGGGGGGCTGGGTACCGTCCGTGGCGGGTGAGGGGGCGGCGGACGCGGCGGCCTGGGGCGGGGTAGTGGTGGGCGGGGGCGGCGTTGCGGTGGCCGCGGGCGGGGGCGGGGGCGTGCCGACGGTGGGCAGTTGCATGGCGCGGACCATCAGGTCCCGTACGGCTTCGTCGCCCGGCGCGTGCTGCAGCGCGACCGCGGCTTGCGTGACGGCCTCGTCGTGCCTCCCCTCCGCGAGGAGCAGTTCGGTGAAGTGCAGCCGCAGGGGCACGTCTTCGGGAGCGGCGGCGACAGCGGCCCGCAGGCTACGGATGAGGGGTGACTCGTCGGACATGGGGTCAGCCTAGAAAGCGGCCCGCGGCTCTCGTTCACCGGGTGCGGTCAAGATCGGCCAAGGGGCCGCCGCCCGGCCACCGGCCGGGCAGCCCCCTCAGCAAGGTCTTCATGGGTCTTCCAGAGGGTGTCGAGGAGCAGCCTGGCGGCCACCGTCGCGCCGTCCGTGCGGACGAGGCCGGCCACGGTCTTCGCGCGGGCCCGGGTGCTGGGGTCCAGGGCGGTTGCGAGTGCGGCCGACAGGGACTCCAGGGCCGGCTCGGGTCCGTCGTGCGCCGCGCCGATGCCCAGGGCGGCCACGCGGCCGGCCCAGTACGGCTGGTCCGCCATCTGCGGTATCACCACCTGCGGCGTCCCGGCCCGGGCGGCCGTGGCCGTGGTGCCCGCGCCGCCGTGGTGCACGACGGCGGCGACCCGCGGGAACAGGGCGTGGTGGTCGGCCTCGCCGACGCAGAAGCAGTCGTCCTGGTCGTCGGTCGGGGCCAGTCCGGCCCAGCCGCCGGACAGCAGGACGCGGCGGCCCTGCGCGCGGACGGCCCCGACGGCCGCCCGCGCGACGTCCTGCGCGTCGCGTACGGGCATGCTGCCGAAGCCCACGGACACCGGCGGCGGGCCGGCGTCGAGGAAGGCCTCCAGGCCGGCCGGGAGCGGGGGTCCGCCCGGCCGGAACCATGCGCCGGTCTGCACGACGTCGAGGCCGGGGTGCTCCTGCCAGGGGCCCAGGGCCGGGTCCGCCGCCAGCCACGGCCGGCCGGTCAGGACGTAGTCGCGGAAACGGTCCACGGGCGGCAGGCCGACCGTCGCCCGGTGGGCGTTGAGGCCGGTGCCGAACAGCACGTTCTGGTTCGCGGCGTCCAGGTCCCACAGGGCCCGGGTCTCGCTCACCTCCGGCGGGAAGGGGCGCCCCGGCAGGGCGGACGGCGGGTGGTGCGGGGACGGCAGGCAGCTCGGGAAGTACGCGACGAACACGTAGGGGACGCCCAGCTTCTCGGCGACCGACCGCGCACCGGCCGCGGCCGGGAACAGCCCGGTCGCCACCACCGCGTCGCAGCCCCCGGCCGCGGCCGCGGTGACCGCCTCGTACGTCGTGGCGGTCATCGCGGCCGCCCGCTCCGCCAGCCCCTCCGGGGGCCGCGGCGCCGTCCCGGTCACCGCCCCCTTGACCATCTCGCGCACCGGCCGGCCGATCGGTGTCAGCGCGACACCGGCCGCCTCGGCCGGCCCGGCGAAGTCGGGCGGCGCGCACATCCGCACCTCGGCGCCCGACTCCCCCAACTGCCCGGCGAGCCCGAGCATCGGCTCGATGTCCCCGCGCGACCCGTACGCCACCAGCAGCACACGAATGCGGCAATTCCCTTTCCTGTTCTGTGGATTCCGGTCACGGCCGGCGATCACAGGGCTGCCCGTCCGGCGAACCGGACGACGGCCCCGTCGGGGCCGGCCGGTGACGGTGAGGCGGAGACGTTCACGACAGCCCCCTGGAGAAGTGGGTGACGGTGAGGCCGGGGTCGAGGGTCCGGGCGGTGGTCCGGGCGCCTTTCGTGGGGGTGCCGGGGCGGTCGAACAGGGGGATGCCGGACCCGATGACGACGGGGCGGCGCCTGATGACCGGTTCGGTGACGAGGGTGTCGAACCGCTGGGCGGCCCGGTCGAGGGTGGCGGTGATGGAACGGGTCAGCTTGCGCAAGCGGTTCTCGCTTCTTCGATGCGTATGCGGATGCGGATACGGATTCAGGTACGGATGCGGGTACGGGTACGGGGGTCAGGGCGCGGGCACGTCGAGCTGGAACTGGTGTGTGCGCCGGTAGGAGCGGAAACCCAGTCGGTGGTTGACGGCCAGCATGTGGACGTTGTCCTCGGCGTTGTCCGTCTCGATCTCGGTGACGCCGGGGTGCTCGGCGCGCAGCCGGCGCACCATGGCGGCCTTGACCCACAGGCCCAGCCCGTGGCCGCGGTGGGCGGGGACGACCGCCGTGTCGTACTGCTGGGCCCGTGCCGGTGTCCCCCGGGGGAGCAGGATCTCGGTGTAGCCGGCCATGGTGCCGTCGTCGTGGACGGCGGCGGTGGTCAGCAGGGTGTCCCCGCGGTCGGCGATCACCTGGGCCATGGCGCGGACGCGGTCGCCGTCCCACGCGACGCTGCCGTAGTCCAGGTCTCCCACGGGCATGTCGTTCATCGCGTTCTTGGCCTCGGCTAAGGCGTCGGCGAGGCGGTCGGGGACCGTGCCGGTCCAGCCGGTCAGCCGGTAGCCGGGGGGTTCGGTGTCGGCGGCCTGGAGGAGGTGGGCGGCCGCGCCGGTGGGGTCGAGGCGCATGAGGAGGTGGTCCAGGGTCATCGCCCGGCGAAATCCCCATCGTTCGCAGAAGGCTTCGCCGGGGCTGCCGGCCGCCGTTTGGGTGATCAGGGCGCGCCGGCTCTCGGTGCGGCATGCCGCGACGGCCGCGGACAGCAGGCGGGAGCCGGCTCCCAGGCGCCGGTGTGCGGGGGTGACGTGGAGTTCGAGTTCGGCCAGGTGGTCCTGGCCCGGGGAGGTGAACAGCCGCAGGCCTGCGACGGCGACCGCGGTGCCGTCCGCCGCGGTGGCCAGCCAGGTCAGCCGGTGGCTGTCGAGGGCGGGTTTGGTGAGCTGGGCGTGGATGTGTCCGGGTCCTGGGGGCGGTACGCCGGGTACGTCGTGGGCCATCGAGGCGGCAACGACCTGGTGCCAGGCGGCGGCGTCGGTGACCGAGGGGCGGTGGAGCGGGAGGAGGTGGATGTGCTCGGACACGGTGGTGGCTCCCGTGATCGGTGGGTTCTGACTCCACGAAAGTTATGGGGGGCTGACGGTCCGGCACATCGGTCGGCACGACTTAACGCGTTGACCGGTAACGCGGCGGCGTTAGGTAGGTTGACCCCATGCTTTACGGGCGGGGGACCGAGCAGGACCAGATACACCGGATGCTGGTGCGTGCCGGTGACGGTGCGAGCGGTGCGCTGGTGATCCACGGTGAGGCCGGGATAGGCAAGACGGCGCTGCTGGAGTACGCGAGCGGGGTGGCGGGTCCCGGGCGGGTGCTGCGGACGGTGGGCATCGAGTCGGAGATGGAGCTGGCCTTCGGCGGTCTGCACCAGCTCCTGTGGCCCGTCGCCGGTCATCTGGACCGGCTGCCGCGGCCGCAGGCCGCCGTACTGAGCGCGGCGCTGGGGGTGTCCGGTGAGGCGGTGCGCGACCGGTTCGGCCTGGGGACGGCGGTGCTGGCGATCCTGTCGCAGGCCGCGGCCGGCGGTCCTCTCCTGTGCCTGGTCGACGACTCCCAGTGGCTGGACCGGGCGTCGCTGGACGCTCTGGTGTTCGCGGCCCGGCGGCTTCACGCCGAGGGTGTGGTGATGCTGTTCGCCGTCCGGGACGGTGTGCCCGGGGGCAGATCAACGGCTTGCCGCAGCTGTTGCTGCAGGGGCTCGACTCCGCGGCCGTCGATGCCCTGCTCACCGGCCGGGTGGTCGCCCTGTCGCCCTACGCGCGGGAGCAGATCGTCGAGCAGGCGCAGGGCAACCCGCTGGCCCTGCTGGAACTGCCCGCGGCGCTCACCGCCGAACAGCGGGGCGGCCAGCTGAACCCGGTCGCTCTTCCGGCCGGGCTGTCCTCGCCCTCCAGCCGGATCCAGGAGGCCTTCCAGGAGCAGATCCGCGCCCTGCCCGCGGCCACCCGGGCGATGCTGCTGGTGGCCGCGGCCGACGATTCCGGTGACCTCGACCTCGTGCTGCGGGCATCGGCCCGCTTCGGTGCCACGCTGGAGGACCTGGAGCCGGCCGAGGACGCCACGCTCGTGCTGCTGAGCGAGCACGCCCTGTCCTTCCGCCATCCCCTCATCCGGTCGGCCACCTATCAGGGCGCCGCCCTGACCCGGCGGCTGGCGGCGCACCGGGCGCTGGCCGACGCGCTGCAGGGGGATCCGGGCGCCGGCCAGCGCGCCGACCGCAGGGCCTGGCACCTGGCGGCCGCCACGACCGGGGCCGATGAAGAGGTCGCCGCCGAGATGGTGGGTGTCGCCGAGCGGGCGGGAGGCCGGCAGGGGACGGCCTCGGCCTCCGCCGCGTACGAACGGGCGGCGCAGCTGACCCCGGACTCCGCCGGACGCGCCCAGCTGCTGGCCGCCGCGGCCATCACCTCGGCCGAGGCCGGGCAGTTCGAGCGCACCGCGGCGCTCACCGACCGCATCAACGCGCTCGCCCTGGACCCTCGGATGCTCGCCGACCTCGCCCGTGTCCGGGCCATCGCCGAGCTCGACCGCGGATCACCGGGGCAGGCCGCGCGGATCCTCCTCGAGTGCGCGGACCGGATCGGGCGGTGCGCCGATCTGGCCCCGGTGCTGACCGAGGCGGTCCAGACGGCGCAGTCCTCGGGAGACGGGCAGCTGATGGCCGACGTCGCGGCCCGGCTGCCCGACTCGCCGCAGTACGCGCTGGCGAGAGCGATGACCGGCCCCCTCGGCGCCGCCGGGGACACGGTGGGGCTCTCGCAGGCCGGGGAGGGGGAGGACGGATTCGCCGAGCGGATCCTGGCCGGGGTGTACGGGCAGCTGTTCGCCGATCACCGCAGCGCTCTCGACACCGCTGCCGCGTGCGTGCGTGACTGCCGGACCCAGGACGTGGTGGGCTGGCTCCACACCTCGCTGCACCTGCTCGCCGAGGCCCAGCTGTCGCTGGGGCTCTACGAGGAGGCCCTCGCCGCCGCCACGGAGGGGCTCGCCGGCGCCGGGCAGTTCGGCCGCCGCCACCGGGAGACGTACCTGCGCGCGACCCTGGCGACGCTGGCCGCTGTCCGGGGCGAACCGGAGCGGTGTGCCGGCCTGAGCGGGGCGGCTCTGGAGTACGCCGATGCGCACGGCATCGGGCTGGCCGCCGCCCACGCGCACCGGGCTCTGGGCCTGCTCGGCCTCGGCGCCGGCGACGCCGGGGGCGCGCTCGCCTGTCTGGAGGCGGCGCGGGCCCGGGTGGGGCATCCCGCTCTGGCGGCTTTCCTCCTTCCGGATCTGGTCGAGGCCGCGGTCCGGGCCGGGCAGCAGGAGCGCGCGGCGGAGCCCGTGGCGCTCCTGACGCGGTGGGCCGGGGCCGCGCGGCAGCCCGCGGCGCTGGCCCTCGCGCGTCGCTGCCGGGCGCTGACCGGTCCGGACGGCGAGGCCGAGAGTCACTTCACGGCCGCCCTGCACCTGCACGGCACGGGCACGGTCCAGCCGTTCGAACGGGCCCGCACCGAGCTGCTGTACGGGGAATGGCTGCGCCGCGAACGGCGCCGGACCGATGCCCGCGGCCACCTCCGCAGCGCCCTGGAGGCGTTCGACGGGCTCGGTGCCCGGCCCTGGGCGTCGCGGGCCCGCACCGAACTCCAGGCCTGTGGGGGGAGCGTGGACCCCGCGGACGAGTCAGACGAGCTGCTCGGCCGGCTCAGCCCGCAGGAACGGGAAGTCGTACGGCTCGCCGCGACGGGCGCCACCAACCGTCAGATCGCCACCCAGCTGTTCCTGAGCCCCCGCACGGTCGGCCACCACCTCTACCGGGCGTTCCCCAAGCTCGGCATCACCACCCGCAACGACCTCCCGCTGGTCCTGGGCCGCGACCGGTGAGGCGGCGGGTGCGGGGTACGGCGGTCACCGGGCGGTACGGGGGTCACCGGGCGGTGCGGCGGGCGCCGGGCGGTACGGCGGTCACCGGGCGGTGCGGCGGGCGCCGGCCGGGTGCGCGGTCCGTCCCCCGAGGCGACGGAGGAGCTCCGGGAGATACGGAGGGAACGGGATGGATCTGATTCTGGCACCGCCGGCCGCGGCCGGGCCCGTGCGCCTGGGAAGCACGTACGAGGAGGCCCTGGCGGCGGTCCGGCCGTGGGGCGAGCCCCCGGGTGACAGGCCCGGCCTCGCGGCGGGCGCGCCGGCTCATGGCCGATGCCGGCGGGGTCGGCTGCACGGTCCTCTTCGATGCGCAGGACCGGGTGAGCGCCGTGGAGCTGTGGTGGCCCGGCGAGGGCGGGCGGAGCACCACGCGGGTCCTGCTGGAGGGGCACGACGTCTTCACGAGTCCCGCCGGCAGCGTCCTGGCGGGGCTGCGCGGGCGCGGGTGGACCGTGGACACCGCGGACCCGGAGAACGTCGTGGTGCCGGGTGTCTCGCTGGGCTTCACCCGCCGGACCTCCCAGGACGTCCCGCGTGACGGGCAGGGCCTGCCCGTCTCCTTCACCTCGGTCCTCGTCGCGGGCCGGGACTACTACGGCTTCCGCTGCGCGCGGTAGGCGGCCCGGGCGTTCCCGGGCCGCCTGCCGGGGTGTCAGCCGCCGAGGGCGGTGAAGAAGGTGCGGACGTCGGCGACGAACGCGTCGGGCTGCTCCAGGGCGAGGAAGTTGCCTCCGCGCTCCAGTTCGCTCCAGTGGGTGATGTGGTGGTCCCGCTCGGCGAACCGGCGGATGGCGACGTCGGTGTCCAGGACGACGGCCACGCCGGTGGGGACGGTGCCGCGCTCCTTCGGGGCCCAGGCGCCGGCGTCGTGGCCCGCCTCGTAGTAGAGGTTCGCCGAGGAGCCGGCCGTACCGCTGAACCAGTAGACGCTGATGTTGGCCAGCAGGCGGTCGCGGCCCACGGCGTCCTCGGGGAGCTCGGCGGCGGGGTCCGTCCATTCCTTGAACTTCTCGGCGATCCAGGCGAGCTGGCCGACCGGCGAGTCGTGCAGCCCGTAGGCGAGGGTCTGCGGGCGGGTGGACTGGATGGCGTTGAAGCCCATCTTGTCCTGCTGGAAGTTCTCCAGCCGGGCGAGCCGCTCCTGCTCGGGCCCGGTCAGCCCGTCGAGTTCGGCCGGGTCTCCGGAGGGGAAGGTGATCAGACCGTTGACGTGGATGCCGATGACCCGGTCAGGTGCCCGGCGCCCCATCTCGGTGGCGATCCAGGCGCCGCCGCCCGTCCCCTGGACGCCGTAGGCGCTGTGGCCGAGCCGGTCCATCAGCTCGACGAAGGCGCCCGCGATGCGCCCGGTGGTCCAGCCGGTCTCGGCGAGCGGGCCGGAGAAGCCCGTGCCGGGTGTGGAGGTCACGATGACGTGGAAGTCCTGCGCCAGGGGCCGGATGACGTCGACGAACTGCACGAACGAGCAGGGCCAGTCATGCACCAGGAGCAGCGGGACGGCGGCCGGGTTCTGCGAGCGGACGTGCAGGAAGTGGATGTTCTGGCCGTCGATCTCGGTGGTGAACTGGGGGAACTCGTTGAGTTCCGCCTCCGCCTTGCGCCAGTCGAAGCCGTCGGCCCAGTACGCGGCCAGGGCCTTGAGGTAGTCGGACGGCACCCCCCGGCTCCAGCCGGTGCCGGGGATCTCGCTGCCCCAGCGGGTGCGCGCCAGCCGGTCGCGCAGGTCGTCGAGCTCGTCCTGCGCGATGTCGATGCGGTACGGGCGGATCCGGGCGTCGGTGTTGCTGCTGGTCTCCATGGGTAAGACACTATTCTCGATATAGGCACGTTGCCTTCCTAATAACACCTCAGGATGGGCTTCATGCTGGACACTTCCGCGCGGCTGCTGCGCCTGCTCTCCCTGTTGCACACGGCGCGGTCCTGGCCGGGATCCGAACTGGCCGAGCGGCTGGGGGTGAGCGGGCGTACCGTCCGCAACGACATCGAGCGGCTGCGCGAGCTCGGCTATCCCGTGGACGCCACGCGCGGGGCCACCGGCGGCTACCGGCTGGGCGCCGGTGCGGTGATGCCCCCGCTGCTCCTCGACGACGAGGAGGCGGTCGCGGTGACGATCGCCCTGCACACCGCCGCGCAGGGCACCGTCCCCGGTACGGAGGAGACTTCGCTGCAGGCGCTGGCCAAGCTCGAGCAGGTGCTGCCCGCGCGTCTGCGCAGGCGGGTGCGGACGCTCCAGGCGTACACGGTGGCCGTGCCGGCCGGCCGTCCGGCCCCGGCGGTCTCCGCGGAGGTGCTGACCGTCCTGGTGTCCGCGTGCCGTGACCGGGAGCGGCTGCGTTTCGACTATCTGGACCACGCCGGATCGTCCACCCGCCGCATCGTGGAGCCGCATCGGGCGGTGAACTGGGGGCGGCGCTGGTACCTGGTGGCATGGGACGTCGAGCGTGAGGACTGGCGTACCTTCCGGGCCGACCGGATCCGGCCCCGTACCCCGGCCGGGCCGCGCTTCACCCCGCGGGAACCTCCGGGCGAGGACATGGCGGCGTACGTCTCGGGGCGGGTGTCGAGCGCCGCGTGGCGGTACCGGGCGCGGGTGACGGTCCGTGCCCCGGCGGCGGTGGTGATCGAGCGGATCAGTCCTGCGGTCGGCACGGTCGAGGCGGTCGACGCCGGCAGCTGCGTCCTGGTCACCGGTGCCGACACGGTGCAGACCCTCGCCGTCCACCTGGGCATGCTCGACTGCGACTTCGAGGTCACCGAGCCCGAGGAACTGGTCGCCCACCTGCGCCTGCTCGTGGATCGCTACGCCCGCTCGACACCGCCGGGCCGCTGAGGAGCCGAGGGGCCGAGGGCTGAGGGGCTGAGGCGGGGGTCCGGTACTCCCCCGGCGTGCCGCCGGGGGGCGCCGGCCGGACGTCCGCTCACGGGGGGCGATCCGATCCGGCCCCGATCCGGCCGTGCCGGGATCTCCGTTCCCCCTTCCCCCCGGGTCGTTTTCCGGTCATTCGGAGGCCACCCCCGGCCAACTTCCATGCATCGTGCATGTATTGCGTGCCAGCATGTGGCCGGTGAGATCAATCGTCCGCTTCGGAAACCGATATGACGGAGTGTCATTTTGACCACTTACCTCAGGCAGGGTGCCGGCCCGCGGATGTTCCTGGCGCTGATCGCGGCCCTGTGCGCCGTCGTCGCCGGCACCGCGCTCGGCACGGCCCCGGCGGCAGCGGCCGACCAGCGTCACCCGGTCTACGCCATCGCGCACCGCGTCGACACCCTGGACGGTGTGGACGCCGCGCTCAGGCACGGCGCCAACAGCATCGAGATAGACGTCTGCGCGTGGTGGAACCCGAACGAATGGCGGGCCTATCACGACTGTTCCTCGGCCGGTGACAACCGGCTGGGCCCCAGCTTCGACAGCATGATCGACCGCATTCTTTCCCACGCCGGCTCGGGACGCCGGCTGGCGCTGGTCTGGCTGGACATCAAGGACCCGAACTACTGCGGGGAGCGGGAGAACCGCGGGTGCAGCGTCGCCGGGCTGCGCGACAAGGCGCAGCGGCTGACGGCTGCCGGGATCCAGGTGCTCTACGGGTTCTACGAGTACCACGGCGGCAGCACCCCGGACGTCGGGGGCCGGGGCTGGAAGAGCCTGGAGGGCAGGCTCGGCGCTCTGGAGGGCGTCACGACGACCGGAACCCGCGACCGGGTCCGGGGCGCGTTCGACCGGTCCGGTTCCGGATTCCCGGCCGGCCGCCGGGTGATGGACTACGGGGACAGCGACATCACCAAGGGGTTCGGCAACTGCACGGAACCCACGTACTACACGTGCGCGGAACTGAGGAAGGGCGCCGCGGACCGTGACGCCGGGCAGCTCGCGGCCACGCTGTCCTGGACGACCACCTACAACGATCCCTGGTACGTGGACAAGCTGCTGGGCGACGGGCGGGTGGACGGCATCATCGCCGGCTACGGGGCGTTCACCGGAGTGCGCGAGTACGACGACAGCTGGCAGTGCGCCAACTCCGTCGGCCTCATCCGTGACTGGGTGAACCGGCACGGCGCCACCCATCGCATGGCCGCGCCCGGTGACCGTCTGTTCCGGTAGGGCGCGGCCGCCGGCGCCGGCCGTCGTGCGCCCGTGCCGCGGCCGGGACCGGAACGGGCGTGACGTACTCCTGCCGGGGTCGTTGAACGGGTAGGTCAGCGAAGTGCACGAAGGCCCCGGGGGTCGATGCCGGGGCCTTCGTGGTGTCCGCCGCCCGTCCGTCACGTACTGCCGCGGGGCACGCGGCGTGTCAGGTGTGGCCGTGCGGGGCGATCGCGAGCATCGCGACGTCGTCGTGGAGGTGGGGGGTGTGGCGGGGGAGGTCGGTGTTGAGGAAGTCGACGACGTCGGCGGGGCCGGGGGCCGGGCGGCCTTCGAAGCGGTGGCGGAGCCGTTCCACGAGCGGGTAGAAGTCGCCGCCGGTGTCGCGGGCCTCCACCAGCCCGTCCGTGACCAGCAGCAGTACGTCGCCCCGGGTGAACCGGTGGCTGCACGGCACCGGCCGGTCCGCCGCGGCCAGGTGGCCCAGCCCGAGCGGCAGCGCCGGCGGGCCTTCCAGGGTGCGGACCTCGCCGCGGGAGATCAGTACCGGCTCCACGTGTCCGTGGTTGGTCACCGTCACCCGGTGCGCCAGGCTGTCGTACTCGATGAGCACGGCGGTCGCGAACAGTTCGGGGTCCCGGATCTCCTCGGCCTCGCGGACCAGCCCCCGTTCCAGCCGGGCTGCGATGGCCGGCAGGTCCTGCGCCTCGTAGTCGGCCTCGCGGAAGGTGCCCGGGACCGCCGCGACCGTACGGACCGCCGGGAGCCCTTTGCCGCGTACGTCGCCGATGATGGCGCGCTCTCCGGTCCGGGTGGTGCGGATGTCGAAGAGGTCGCCGCCCACCATGGTCCCGGCCTCGCTCGGCCGGTACAGGCCGGCCGCGAGCACGTTCCCGACCTGGTGCGGCACCGGGCGCAGCAGGGCCCGCATCAGGGCCTCGGCGACGGAGTTGGCGTGGACGAGGTGGCGTTCCTGGCTGCGGCGGTGCGCGGCGAGGGCGGTCGCGAGGATGCCGACGACGGCGGTGGCGATGTCGGCGGTGACGTGGTGGGTTTCGCCCAGGTGGTGGGAGACCGCGGCGAGGAAGCCTTCCAGGAGGATCGCGAGGACGGTGAGCGCGGCCACGACGGCCGGGCCGTAGGCGTATGCGGCGATGGCGGGCAGGGCGACGAGGAAGAGGCTCACCGCCCATTCCTCTTGCTGGGCGGCTTCCAGGAGGAGGACGAAGGCGACGTAGACGAACGGCAGCCACCGCGTCCACGCCGGCGGTGCGGCCGGCCGGAAGCCGTCGTCGGTGTCGGCGGTGAGGGACGTGTCCGGGCGGGTGCGTCTCACCGCCGGCCCCCGGGCGCCGTGCGGAGGGCCGCGCACCCACGGGACCTGTGCACACGGGCCTCCTGACCTGAGCGTGATCGACTGTCACAGCGTGAGGAGGAAGTCGGGTCGAAGCGTCGATTACGCCGGACGCGGCATGTTGCCCGGTGGCCTGCGGCGAAGCGTGCGGGGGGGTGTTCGTGCCTGGGGTCCGCCGCCCGGGGGCTTCGGGATGTCCCGGGCGGGCACCGGCCAGGGGCGGGCGGGCCTGGTGTCGTGCCCGGCAGACCTGGCGGGTACCAGGAAGCTGCCGGGCCGCCGGGCCCGGGTGCTGCGGGCCGGGCGGACCGGGCGGGCCGAACCTGGCCGGCCCGGGGTGCGGGGCGCAGGCCGGGCTGTGGATCGGCGGCTGCCGCACCTGGCTGGAGGTGGTGCTCGGCGGGCGCCTGGTCAGCCGCTGCCCCCTCGGGCCGGCCCCCGGTTCCCCGCCGGGCGGGGACGGCGGGCGGACGCCGTGGGGCTACTCGGCCCGCAGTGCGGCGAGGCGCTGTTCGAACGGCACCGTCCGGAAGCCGTTCGCCGGATCCGTCGATGTGATCGCCCCGGTCGGCGAACGGGGTGCGATCGCGGCGGCGGTGTCGGTGCCGGGGGCGGGAGCGGTGTCGGTGCCGGGGGCGGCGGGGCTCATGGAGCGCGCCAGTTCCGTGCCCGCGCGGGTGATCCGCCGGGCCAGGCCCTGCTCGCCCCAGTCCTGGGAGGCCGCGTACACGGCGGTGGGCAGGACCTGTGCGCGCAGGTAGGTGAACAGGGGGCGCAGGGCGTGTTCGGTGACCAGGCTGTGCCGGGCCGTGCCGCCGGTCGCGCCGAGGAGGACCGGTGTGCCGGTGAGGGCGTCCTTGTCGATGAGGTCGAAGAACGACTTGAACAGGCCGCTGTAGGAGGCCGCGAAGACCGGTGTCACGGCGATCAGGCCGTCCGCGGCGGCCACCGTGTCGAGTGCGGCGGCCAGCCGGGCGGGCGGGAACCCGGTGACGAGGTGCTGGGCGATCTCTGTCGCCAGTTCCCGCACTTCTATGACCTGGGGTTCGGCGTCCAGGTGGCCGAGTGCCGCGGCCGTGAGCCGGTCGGCGAGCAGGCGCGTGGAGGAGGGCGAGCTCAGCCCTGCCGATACGACGGCGAGTTTCATGCCTGCGTCTCCTGTTCCGGGGCCGGGCGGGCGGCCGCCACGCGGGCCGGGTGGGTGGGCGCGTCCGGTACGCCGGCGGGGCGCAGGTTCGCGAACTCCTTGCGCAGGACGGGCACGACCTCCTCGCCGAGCAGGTCGAGCTGTTCCAGGACCGTCTTCAGGGGCAGGCCCGCGTGGTCCATCAGGAACAGCTGGCGCTGGTAGTCGCCTGCGTAGTCGCGGAAGGACAGGGTGCGTTCGATGACCTGCTGCGGTGAGCCGACGGTCAGCGGTGTCTGGGAGGTGAACTCCTCCAGGGACGGGCCGTGGCCGTAGACGGGCGCGTTGTCGAAGTAGGGGCGGAACTCGCGGACCGCGTCCTGGGAGTTCTTGCGCATGAAGACCTGGCCGCCGAGTCCGACGATGGCCTGTTCGGGGGTGCCGTGCCCGTAGTGGGCGTAGCGCTGCCGGTAGAGGCTGACCATCTGCCCGGTGTGGGAGGCGGGCCAGAAGATGTTGTTGTGGAAGAAGCCGTCGCCGTAGTAGGCGGCCTGCTCGGCGATCTCCGGGGAGCGGATGGAGCCGTGCCATACGAAGGGTGCGACGCCGTCCAGGGGGCGCGGGGTGGAGGTGAAGGACTGCAGGGGGGTGCGGAACTTGCCCTTCCAGGTGACGGTGTCCTCGTCCCACAGGCGGCGCAGCAGGGCGTAGTTCTCGATGGCGAGGTCGATGCCGTCGCGGATGTCCTTGCCGAACCAGGGGTAGACCGGTCCGGTGTTGCCGCGGCCCGTCATGACGTCGACGCGGCCGTCCGCGACGTGCTGGAGCATCGCGAAGTCCTCGGCGATCTTCACCGGGTCGTTGGTGGTGATCAGCGTCGTCGAGGTGGACAGGATCAGGTTCTCGGTGCGTGCGGCGATGTAGCCGAGCAGCGTCGTCGGCGAGGAGGGGACGAACGGCGGGTTGTGGTGCTCGCCGGTGGCGAAGACGTCGAGGCCGACTTCCTCGGCCTTCTGTGCGATGGCGAGCATCGCCTTGATGCGTTCGTGCTCGCCGGGCACGCGTCCGGTCGTCGGGTCGGCCGTGACGTCACCGACGGTGAAGATCCCGAACTGCATGGCTCTCCATCCCCTTCCAAGATTGTTGACTGTTCAACCATACCCGGAACGGGGGGTGCGGCCGGGATATTCCCGGCGGGCACGGGGCCGCCCCCGCCGCGCCCGGCCGTACGGGCCGGGGCGCTGCGGGGGCGGGGAGCCGGGGCCCGGGTTGCCGGGCGCCGGGGGGGGGCCTGGGGGCCTGGGGGCTGGGGCCTGGGGGTGTCAGCCCTGGCAGAGGCCGCGGGCGTAGTCGTACGTCGCGGTGGCCTGGGAGTAGCGCCACTGCGGGTCCAGCAGGTCACCCTTGAGCTGTCCGGCCGCGGCCGGGCTCTCGACGATGTACCCGAAGTCCTGGAGCCAGGACGGGTACAGGTTCTTGGAGCCGATGTAGAAGGCCGATCCGTCGACCGAGACCAGCTTGTGGTGCTGGGCGTAGGGCTTGCCGTCCGCCCAGGTGGGCCGGTCGGACGCGCGGAACGTGGCCAGCTGGAGGTTCTCGCACATCGCCGTGCGCGCCCGGCCGCCGTCACCGGTCAGGGCCGCCAGGCGGCCGCGCAGGGCGTCGCTCACCTCGGAGAGCGACTTGATCTGCGAGTAGCCGCCGCTGCCGATCGTGCCGCGGTTGGCCGGGTCGCTGACGACGATGCGGACCTTCACGCCGGAGGCGAGCTTCGCGGCGAGGGCGTCGTAGAGGCGTATGTCGTAGCGGGGCAGCGGCGGGCAGGTGGCGTGCACGTCCTGCTGGGAGATCTCGATGTGCGAGGTCGCGCTGGAGACCAGGGCGCGCAGGGCGCTCTCCTCCGGGTTGACGGTGTCGTAGTCCCGGTCGGCGTTGGTGTTGTCGTGCACCCCGATGCCGCACTTGGTGTCGCCGGCCGTGGGCAGGACCGGGCGGAAGGAGGAGGCGGGGTCGCTCTGGCGGATGCCCACGCCGAGGCCGCCGACGGCGAGCGCGGGCACGTCCCCGCCGCCCGCCGGGGCGGCCGGGCGGGGCAGGGAGGGCATGCAGTTCGCGCCGGGCGAGGCGGCGAACCAGACCGAGGCCCAGTTGCTCCTGTTGCGGCAGGTCCAGTCCCACAGGGAGTCCAGGTAGCGGCCCGCGGAGCCCGCGGCGGGTCCGGTCAGCGCGAGGTCGACGTCGGCGACCGGGTGCGAGGTCTCCAGGTAGTCGTCCTTCCAGCTGTTGATGCCGCCGGTGATCACCGAAGTGCCGTCCACGACGACCAGCTTGGAGTGGTTCCAGGAGAACGCGGTCTTGGAGGTGGTCATCGAGGCCACGTTGAGGGTGATGCTGCCCGCGGCGGCCGGGCCCAGCCGGGCGAGCAGCTCGTCGCGGTAGGACGAGGGGATCACCGTGGAGTGGTAGATGGGCGCGGCGCCCACCATGATGCGCACCTTGAGCCGGCTGCCCTTCTGGGCGGCTTCCTTCAGGCCCGCGACGATCGCCTCCTGGTAGCCGCCGTTGGGGAAGGGCGCCAGCGTCGATATGTCCACCGTTTCCCGGGCGCCGGCGATGTCCTGGCGCATCTTGTCCAGGAGACGGCGCGATCCGGGCCGGTCGGCGCACGTGGCGTCGCCCCAGCAGCCGGGGGTCTGGAGCAGCCAGTCGGCGCCCCCGGGGACGGAGGAGCCGAGCCGGTTGCCGGCGGTGCGCTCCCACACCGAGCCCTCCAGGCCCGGCGAGACCTGGCGCAGGGCCTGCTCGACCGAGTCCAGGTGCGGTGTGGGTGCGTCAGCGGCGGACGCGGGGGCGGCGCCGAGGAGGGAGAGGCCGAGTGCGAGGGCCGTGGTGGAGACGAGGGCCGCCGCAGCGACGGTGCGTGCCAATGTGGTTCCTTGACTGGGGGTGGGGGTGGCTCCGGCCGGGAGCGTGGTCGGCCACACCCCCGACCTTGATCAACTCGCGTAAGTTACCAGCACGTAGCCCTCTGTTCACCCGCCCCAGGCGAGTTCCGGCCACCCCGGGCCGGACCGCCCGCCGCCCGGAGCCGGGAGCCCCGACCGGGCCCGGGATCAGGGGTGTTGGCCGGATCCCGGCCTGACCGGCAGGACACCCACTAGGGTGGCGGCGATGACTCCCGGGACGGCCTTGCGCCACACACGGATCGGTGACCCGGTGCTCCGCTGAGCGCCGTACGGGCCGGTGTGGGCCCCCAGTTCGAGCGAGGAGCCCGCGCCGCCGCGCGAGCTCCGCCTCCGTCGTGTTCGGCCACAGGCTCTGCACACCGACCACGACTGGAGAATCCATGCCCATCACGACCCTGTCGATCCCCACCGCGGACGGCCCGGCCGACGCTTTCGCCGCCTTCCCCGACCACGGCGAACGGCAACGGCACCCGGGGGTGCTGATGTACGCGGACGGCTTCGGCATCCGGCCCGTGCTGCGGGAGATGGCCCTCGAACTCGCCGGGCACGGGTACTACGTACTCGTCCCCAACCTCTTCTACCGGCACGGCCCGGCACCGGTGATCGACCTTCCCGGGCACATCGGGGAAGAGGACCGGCCCGCGGTCTTCGCCCGGCTGATGCCCCTGATCGAGGCGCACACCACCGAACGCGTCCTGAGCGACGCCGACGCCTACCTGAGGTTCCTCACCACCCGGCCCGAGGTCGGCGCCGGCCCGGTCGCGGTGACCGGCTACTGCATCGGCGGACTCCTGGCGATGCGCACCGCCGCGGCGCACCCCGGCCTGGTGGCCGCCGCCGCCTCGTTCCACGGACCCGTGGGCGCCGACGGGCCCGACGGCCTGCGCCGTCTCCTGTCCGGGCTGACCGCCCAGGTCCACCTCGGCCACGCCGAATCCGACATGACGCCCGAGGCCCTCGGCGAGCTCGGCCGGGCCCTGGACGCCGCGGGGGTCGGCCACACCTCCGAGATCTACCCCGGCACCGTCCACGGCTTCACCATGTCCGACACCGACGCCTTCGACCCCGCCGCGCTGCAGCGCCACTGGGACCGCCTGCTGCCCCTCCTCGGCCGCACCCTGACCGGCGGCCGAGGCTGAGGCCCCGGCCCCGGCCCCGGCCCCGGCCCCGGCCCCGGCCCCGGCTACGGCTACGGCTACGGCTACGGCTACGGCTACGGCTACGGCTCGCTGCGGGGGTTGTCCGAGCTGTCTCATAGCCTGTGCCCATGACCACTGCTGAGCCGGAAGCCGTCGCGGAAGAGGCACCCGGGCGATACCTGCCGGTCATCGACGGGATGATCACACAGCCCTTCCCGGCGGCGGACTTCGACGACGCCACCGGCTACGGCGGCCCGGCCTGTCGCGTCCGTGTGCTGCGCGCGAGCCGGGACTTCTGGGACGACGAGTACCACAGGGCCCTGCACCAGGCCGACGCGGAGATGAGCGCCGTCCTCGGCGCTCTGGCCGCGGCCCTCACGGTGCGCTGGGGCGATCCCCTCACCGTCGGCCTGTGGTCGCACCCGGAGGCCGGCTTCGACGGGCAGAGGGCCCCGGAGCTGATCGAGCGCCTCTCCCAGAGCGCCTGCAGCATGCAGGTGTGGCCCGTCCCGGACAGCGGCCGCTGGATCGGCCTCACCGTCGGGCAGCACGACACGGAACTCCCGCTCGAACTCATGGCCGTGGTCGGCCGCACCCCCCTGCCCGCCCCGGGCGCAGCCGGCGGAGGCTGAGCGCGGATCCGCCGTACGAGGCCCACCGCGGGGTCCGGGCAGGGCCCGCCGCGGGGGTCCGGGCAGGGCCCGCCGCGGGGGTCCGGGCAGGGCCCGCCGCGGGGGTCCGGGCAGGGCCCGCCGCGGGGGTCCGTCCGGCCGTCCGGCCGGGCCTGGCGGCCGTACGGATCCGGTGTGTGATCCTCAGGCTCAGGCTGCGGCCAGGGCCTCCAGCGCGGGGACCGTTTCGGCCGGGGTCGGCAGGGCCGCGTTCTCCGCCCGGAGGCGGTCGGCGGCCTCGCGCAGGGCCGGGTCGGCGGTGAGGCGGGCCAGGAGCGGGGCGTCGACGTCGTCGGAGGCGGAGCGCAGGGCGGCGCCGGTGGCGGTGAGGGCGGCGGCGTTGGCGAAGTGGTCGGCGCCCTGGGGAAGCAGGAGCTGGGGCAGGCCGGCCTGCAGGGCGGTGAGCAGGGTGCCGGAGCCGCCGTGGTGGATCAGTGCGTCGCAGGTGGTCAGCAGCTCGGCGAGCGGGATCCAGGGCAGCGGGCGGACGTTGTCCGGGAGGGTGCCGAGCGGGCCGAGGTCGGCGTCGCCGACGGCGAGCAGGAACTCGGCGTCCACCGACGCGGCGGCCTCGATCAGGCGGACGATGGCGCGGACGCCGTCCAGCTCGGTGAGCACGGTGCCCAGGGTGATGGCGACGCGCGGGCGGCCGGCGCGCCGGAGCAGTGCGGCGGGGACGGTGCCGCCGCCGTTGTAGGGGAGGTAGCGCACGCGCAGGCCGCCCGGGTCGCCGCCGAGCGAGGCGGGGACGATGTTCAGCGCGGTGGGCTCGGCCGGGCCGTCCACCCCGTATGCCGCGTACGCCTCGGTGAAGTTGGCGGCGAGCCGGGCGACCATGTCCAGGCCGGAGGTGACGCCGAAGTTGTGGACCACCGACGGGATCCCCAGTTTGGCCGCGACCAGCGGGGCCGAGGCCTGGAAGGAGTCGTGGACCAGCAGGTCGGGGCGCCAGCTGCCGGCGGCCTCCAGCAGACCGTCCACGGTGGAGCGGGAGACGAGCGCGAAGCCGTGGGCCGCCCTGTCGAGGATCTGGTCCGTGGTCATGTCCGGGGCGACGTAGCGCACTTCCTGGTCCGTGGACTGCTCGAAGACGTCCCGGATGCTGCGGCCGTCGCCGATCTCGACGATCGGGAAGCCGGTCTCGCGGAGCTGGCCGAGGGGCTGCGAGCCCGCGAACAGCACCTCGTGGCCGGCGGCGCGCAGGGCCTGAGCGGTCGGGATCATCGGGAAGAGGTGGCCGGCTGCGGCCGGTCCGGTGAAGAGTATGCGCACGGTTTCTCCTTGCCATCGGTCTGCCGGTCGGGGCGGGTCGTGCGGGCCCGGCCCGGTTCCCTCCGGTGAACCGGCGCGCACGCACGTTGCGTTCCCTCCGGAGGATCGATATCCGGACGTTCTTGGACGCGCCTGTCCGGGAAGGGTGCGATGTGCTGCCGGGCGGCGGGCGGGGCGGGGGCGGGCCGGGCCGGCTTCCTGCGCTACCGGCTGCGGAGCGGCACCGATACGATCCCGGGACGGGCGGAGCCGTAGCGCAGAGGTCGACGCGCGCGGTCTCCAAAATCGCGAGGACGCCGGTTCGATTCCGGTCGGCTCCGCCCGCCCGGAATCCGGGGCCCGCCGGGGCGCCGTCGCAGCCCCCCGCTGGTGATCACGCAGGCGCAGGGCCGGGAGGGTCTCCGGCCGGTTCGGGCGGGAGCGGTTCGCGACGCCCGCGGAGCGGGAACAGCCGTCGTATCCGGGGCCGTTCGCCGTGTTCGGCAAACCGGGCGGACGGACGGCCAGGCCACGGCGGTGCACTGCTTCGTGCGGGAGGCGCCCGGCGGGGAGTGGAAGGCGGCGGTGGAGACGGGGCTGCCCGTGGCGGCGCCGGTGGCGCTCGGGGCCGAGGAGGTGTCGCACTTCGCGGAGCTGGTGGTACGGGTGCGCAGGACCCCGGTGGCGGCGGTCAGCCGTGACGCGGCGGGGGCCGCCGTGCTGTCGCCGGCCGCGGACGCCGGGCGCGGAGGCCGACCGCGGAGGCCGACCGCGGAGGCCGACCGCGGAGGCCGACCGCGGTGCGTGCGACCGCGGTGCGTGCGACCGCGGTGCGTGCGACCGCGGTGCGTGCGACCGCGGTGCGTGCGGCCGCTTCGCGGACTGCCTGAGCTTCACGCCCCCGGACGGGGAGCCGGAGAGCGAGGAGTTCACACCGGGCCCCCTGACGGACGGGGTGGTCCGGGGACTGGGCGGGAAGGCGCGGCAGCCGAAGCCCGACGGGCTGGTCACGTACGCGTTCGAGCACGAGGGGACCGGTCGGCAGCTGCCCGTGCTGAAGCTGGACGACGGTACGTCACCGGTCACATGCCCGCTCCGGCGCGCGGAGCGCATGATGGGCGAGAAGCGGCGGAGCGCCGAGGTGAAGCCGAGCCCGACGGCCGTGATGGTGCTCCCGTCCGCCGGCCCGGGCCCGGCCGGGGCGGCGGCCTGCAACTGCCTGCGGCCGCAAGCTGCCGGAGGCCGCCGGCGGGCAGGCCGGACGGGGTGGTCCGGGGCCTCGCGGCGGCGGCCGCGGAAGCGGTCCGCCCGGCGAGTGCCGGCCCTCCCGGGGCCTCTCCCCTGTCAGGATGTGCCCGTGACCGGATCTCATGCGTGGACGGAATCGTGGTGCCGGGGCGACGGGTCCGCCCTCTCCCTCTGGTCGAAGGACTCGGTCCTGTCGATCGGCTCGGTGGGCTCGGTCCTGTCGATCGGCTCGGTGGGCTCGGTGCTGTCGATCGGCTCCGTGGGCTGCGCGCTCTCCGCCGCCTCCATCGGATCCTCCCTGTCGGTGCTCTCCGCCGCCTCCTGGCTCAGCACGGGCTCGCTGCTGTCCGCGCGGTCTTGCTGGTCGGTGCTGTCCTGGCGCTCACGCGACGGCTTCATGGTGGCCGGCGCCGCCGCGACCGCGGCCGCCGGGCTCGCGCTGCACTTCGCTGCGCGCCGCGGCGGCCAGAGGGTGCGGGGTGTCCCGCCCGCCGGTGCGGGGCTGCCCCGCGCGCCTTGGAGGGCCGGGCAGGACCCTGTGCTGCCGGGATGACCAAGCCGGTCGCACTCGTGATATTCGACTGCGACATATTCGACTGCGACGGAGTGCTCGTCGACACCGAACGCATCGCCATGCGCGTCCAGATGGCCCTGGGAGCGGAGCCCGGCCGGCCGCTGACCCCCGAGGACGTCGTCGGCCGGTCCATCGGGCGTTCCAAGGAGTCGGTCTGCGAACGGATCGCGCAGCGGCTGGGCGAGGAGACGGCCGCCTTGCGGTGGGAGCAGTTCCTGCGGCGCCACCGGGACGCGGTGGGCAGCGGGCTGGAGGCGGTCGGCGGGCTGCCCGGGGCACTGGAGGAGATCACCCTGCCGGTGTGTGTCGCCTCCCGCGGCTCGCACGACAAGACGCGCCACACCCTTGGTGTCACAGGGCTCTACGAACGCTTCGCGGGCCGCATCCTCAGCGCTGCCGAGGCGGCCCGCGGCAAGCCCGCCCCCGGCCTCTTCCTGCACGCGGCACGGCAGATGGGCATCGGCCCCGCCGCGTGCGTGGCCGTGGAGGACAGCCGCCCCGGCGTCCAGGCCGCCCGGGCCTCCCGGGCGGCCCGGGATGCGCGGGCCGCCGGGATGCGCGCCTTCGGCTACGTGGGCGGAGTCACCCCGCCGGAGCGGCTCGCGGGCCCCGCCGCCGTCGTCTTCGACGACATGCGCGAACTGCCCGGCCTCATCACCGGGCAGCACCAGCGTCGTCAGGCGGCGGGCGGGGTCCAGTCGGCGGGCAGGCCGGACTGGGCAAGGACGGTGGCCAGGCTGTAGTGGTCCTGGTCAAAGGCGATCCGGCAGTGGTTCCCGTCGAGGCCGAGCTGGGTGGTCATCGGTACGGCGAAGGGCTTGGGTGCGCCCTTGAGGTGGCCGGAGTAGACGGCCCGGACGGTGATGCGGTCGCCGTCGAGGCGGGTGGAGCGGATGGTGACGTGGACGTTGTCGATGAGGGTGTCGGCGCGGGCCTTCCAGCCCGCGATCTCCTTGCGGCCGCGGAAGGTGACGCCGACGGCTTCGTCGGTGTAGACGCCGTCGGCGGTGAACAGGGCGCCGAGGTCCTGGGGGTCGGTGCCGTTCCAGGCGCGGGCCCAGGCGGCGGCGATCCCCGGCGTGCGGCGGCCGGTGTCCTGTGCGGCGTAGGCGGTGGAGGCGGTGGCGCAGAGGGAGGCGGCGGCGGTCAGCACGGTGAGGGTACGGATCGTGCGGGACGTCATGGTGGATGCTCCTGGGAGTGCGGGTGCGGTCTTGCCGGCGACGGCGACGTCGGCGGCGGTGGCGGGCAGGTGCGCGGGCTTCGGCGGCCGGGTGAGGGGCGGAGCCGTTGCGGGCCGGGGGCGCCGGTGGGCCGCCCCGTCCGGCTGTGTACGTGCAACCTTCATGGGGCACAGACTCGTGCCGGGCGGTGTCCACTCTCCAGTCCCTGCGGGGCCGGTGGCTGTCCGGCACTGCCCACTGCTGTCCACCCGGTCCGGGCCCGGTGCGGGCGGCGATCCGCTCCGGCCCGGGCAGGCCGCCCTCTCTGTCCGCAGCGGGCCCGGGGACGGGCCGGCGTCCCGGCCGGGTGCTTCTCCCAGGCGGTCTCGATGCCGAGTTGCGCACCCGGTTCCTCGAACCCCAGTGCTTGCGCGACACGCCGGGAGGCAGTCGTGCGGGCACGCCATTGCGGCAGCCGTCCTGCCGCGAGCGCGTGTTCCACCGCCGCCGAGCCCGTCGCCCGGCCCAGCCCGCGCCCCCGCGCGTCCGGTGCGGTCAGCACACCGGTATGAGCGGTCCGGCCCGGCCAGGCCCGGTATCCGGCGGCGGCGACCGTCCGGCCGTGCTCGCGGACCACGAACGCGGGTGAGGTGATCTCCTCCAGAGCGGCCTCGCCCGCGTCTTCACGGCCTGCCGACCGCTCCAGCCGCCGGAGCTCCGGATGGCCGCCCGGCAGCCGTTCCGCCGCCGGCACGCCTGGCTCCGCACGGCGGAAGCCCGCCACAGACACGTACGGCAATGCCGCCGGACCCGGCACACGCGCCACCGGCAGGCTCTCGCGGACCGCGTCGGCGTCCGTGAGCGCGTCCACCGGCAGCATCGCCGGCGCGTCCCGGACGATCACAGCCGTACCCGTACCCGTGGCCGGCGCGGTCACGATCGCCGACCCGCCCAGAGCCACCACGCCGCCCCGGCCGGCCGGGCTCAGTCCCGATTGCGGCGAGACGACCACACTCACACCGCCCATCGGTGCGGACGGCACCGGCACCCGGGCCAGGCCCTCCCACAGCCCCCGGGCTCTGAACCGGCAACGGCTCCATCGGCATGGCCACGATCCTGCCGGTCCGGACGCGCTGCCGGCCTGCGCATCGGTCCGACAGGGGATCAGAAAAGTTTCCCGGCCCGGCTGTTGCCCGCCAGGATGGGCCGCCGCAGGCGCGCACGGGCCGCAGGCCGCCGGCCGGTGGCCGCCGGGGGGCGTCCCGGACGCGGACGGCCGCCTCCGCCGTCACGTCGGGCTGAAGGCTGTACAGGTGCCGGTGCAGGTGGTCGCCGTTCGCGCCGGCGGCGACGTGCCGGCGGGCCGGGGTGGACGGGGCGCTGACCGGTGCACCGTCAGGGCCGGCGGCCCGGGCCCGGCTCCCGTGCAGCGTCGTCGCCCGCCCGCACGGACAGGGGCGGGATCCTGCCGAGCACCACGAGCCGGTGGCGTACGGCCATGACGACGGCCGATGTTGCGACGATGAACAGCCCGCCCAGCCGCAGGATCGCGTCGTAGGCGTCCTCGGGCGGCCGCTGCGGGGTCATCGCGGAGATCGCCGCCGCCGTCCCGGCGAGGGCGATCGCGCCCAGCGTGACCAGGAACGTCAGCAGTACACCCGATGCCTCCCCCGCCCTGGCCGGTGCGACGACCTGCTGGGTCGCCACGCTGGAGAAGGTCCAGCCCAGCCCCAGGCCCAGGCCGCACCACGCGAACACCGGCACGTACAGCCACCATGCGCTGGCCTGGGCCAGCGCGTACATCCCGGTGCCCGCGACCGCGCCGGCCAGTGCCATGACCGCGGTCGGCTGCATGTGCCGGGCCAGGCGCGCCCCGAGCGGGCCGCTGACCGCGACGAGCAGGGCCGGGGCCAGGAACACCGTGCCCGCCAGGAGCGGCGAGAGCCCTCGTACGCCCTGGAGGTAGAGGGTGGCGAGGAAGACGGTGACGCCGTAGCCCATGTTGGAGAGCGAGCCCATCCCGGTCACCAGGACGTACGGGACGTTCCGGAAGAGCCGCAGGTCGACCAGCGGGTGCCGGGCGAGCCGCTCCCGTACCAGGAACAGTCCGCCGGCCGTCACGGCCAGGGCGAAGCACAGGAGGGTACGGGCGCTCCCCCAGCCCCAGGCGTCTCCGCGTTCCACGGCCAGGGTGACCGCGGCCAGCGAGCACACGATCAGGGCGCAGCCCAGGAGGTCGAGCTCGCGGGGTGCCGAGGTGTCGCGTGAGTCCGGTACGTAGAGGAGGGCGGCGAGCAGCGAGAGCAGGCTCAGCGGTGCCATCAGCCAGAAGATCCAGCGCCAGCCGGGGCCTTCGGTGAACCCGCCGCCCACGAAGGGGCCGAGCGCGGTCCCGATGTTGGCGACGCCGAACACGGCGCCGAGGGCCCTGGCGCGGGTTTCCCCGGGGAAGGTGTTGGTGATCACGGACACGGACACCGGGAAGACGAACGCCGCGCCCACGCCCTGCGCGATGCGGGCCGCCACCAGTGGGCCGAGGCCGGGTGCCAGCGCGCAGCCCACGGAGCCGGCCGCGAACAGGGCGATCCCGGCCAGCAGGCTGCCGCGCCGGCCGAAGACGTCGCCCACCCGGCCGCCGACGATGAAGAAGCAGCCGATGGCGAGCATGTATGCGGACAGGGTCCACTGCGCGGCCGAGACCGTGACGCCGAGTTCCGCCGCGATCCCGGGAAGGGCGAGGTTGAGGGCGAAGAAGTCGAGCTGGATGCAGAAGAGGGCGACGGCGACCGCGACGAAGGCCCCCGTCCTCCGCGCGGCCGGTGAAGTCTCAGCGCGCATGAGGGCGTTCCTCTCGGCCGGCACGGCCGGGGGGCAGTACGGGACGCCCCGCGCGCGTGCCCTGGTCCCATTGTGGGGCGGCCCGCCGAGGGGTGCAGTCCGGCCGAAGCCGGGTGCGGGGGCGCCGGAGCCGGGGGCGGGGGCGGGGGCGGAGCCGGAGCCGGGGGCGGGGCGGGGGCGGAGCCGGAGCCGGGAGGGGGCGGGGGCGGGGCTGCGGGGCTGCGGGGCTGCGGGGCTGCGGGGCTGCGGGGCCGGACCCTGGTGCCGGCTGCGCGGTGCCCCGTTGCCGTGGCCGTGGCCGTGCGTCCGGTGCCGCTCAGGCGGTGACGAAGGCGGGCAGGCGCTCGTTCTCCAGTACGCCGCGGCTCTGCGGGGCAGGCAGGCTCAGGCCGAACCGGGTCCCTATGAGTGCCGGGGTGTGACGGTCCCGGTCCCGGCCCCGGCAGGGCTCGTCTTCGGGCCGTGCGCAGCGGCCGCCGGGGTGCGGGATGCCGGCCGCCACGGGTTCGGGCAGCAGGAGGTCCGGCTGCCCGCCCCGCCGCCGGAGCTCTTCTCCGGTTCCGAAGCCGCAGACGTCCCGCGCCGTCCCTCGCGCAGGAGCACATCGCCGGCGGATAGCCCGCGGACGGGTCGGGGCGGATCGCCTCCACCGCGTTGCGGGGGGGGGTGCCGGCCAGTCGTGCCGCGCCGTCCCCCGGCCCGTGTGCGACGGCGAAGGACCCTCCGCCGTGCACGCCGGCCCGCACCACGTCTTCGCCGTCGGCCGCCCGGCCGGTAACGGTGTGCCATGCCTGCGTGTCCGTGATCGGCGACGCGACGGATCCGCGGACACCCCTCCATGCGCGTTCCCGGTTCCTGCGGCGTGCTGCCGTGCGCGAAGACCACGCTGTGCCGCCAGCCGTCCTCGCGGTCCGCAGGCCACTGAATGCCCTCACGCACGACGCCCGTCCTCCCCGCCCGCCGGCACGCCCTGTGCCGCCGCCTGTTCCCGGCCGGTGATCACACTGGTCAGAGGATGTGACAGGCCTGCGTGCAACCGGGTCCGGTCCGGGTGACCGCCCGCCTCCCCGGGCCGCGTAGGGCCGCGGCCCGGCGGCCCGGCGGCCCGGCGGTTCGGCGGCCCGGCGGCCCGGCGGCCCGGCGGCCCGGCGGTTCGGCGGCCCGGCGGTTCGTGTACGCGAAAACGCCCGGCCGGGAAGTCCCGGCCGGGCGTTTTCGTATGTCTGTGCGCTGTGCTGTGCTTCGCTGTGCTGCTGCCCGCTGGTGGCTTAGTACCAGTGGTTGGCGGACCAGAAGTTCCAGGCGCCGACGGGGCTGCCGTAGCGGTCGTTCATGTAGTCCAGGCCCCACTTGATCTGGGTGGCCGGGTTGGTCTTCCAGTCCGCGCCCGCGGAGGCCATCTTCGAGGCCGGCAGGGCCTGGGCCAGGCCGTACGCGCCGGAGGAGGCGTTGGTCGCGGTGTAGTCCCAGCCGCTCTCGTGGGAGATGATCTTGTCGAAGGCGGCGAACTGGGCCGGGTCCTTGATCATCTGCTGCGCGATCGCCTTGGCGCTCACCGGGGCCGCCTGGGCGGGAACCGTGGCGAGCATGGAACCGGCGACACCCAGGGCGACGACGGTGCCCGCGAGGGCCTTCTTGGAGGCGGCGATGCGGCGGATGATGACGTTGGACACGGATTGGCCTTCCACAGGGAACAGGGGCGGTCGCAGGCATGCCGGAGGCATGCGTGAGCCACTCACGCGGTGGAGAGGGGTTCGTCGGCGGCGGGTGAAGTACCCGTGCCGCCTGGCGACTCATCCAGTTCTACAGACGGCCCGACCCCCTGGCAACGACCCCGGTTACTAAGGGCCCTCGCAGTCGGGGACCGGCGGCCCCGCGGCGGCCGGGGAGGGATCCGTGCAGGTGGGGGCCGACACAGGGGGGGCGACATGGGGTCTTCTGGGGCTACTATCCGGGTTCGTATGTGACGTGGGCCCTATGGGGCGGGTCACCCCTGGGGCGCCCGGATCTCACCGGCTGTCATCGGCCGTACCCCCTTCGGGGCGGCCGGCCGGCTGCCGGGACCGTCTCGGGACCGGAGGGGAAAGGGGCGGGCCGCAGGCCGGACTCCCGCGGGAGGGGGCCCGCGCCGCCGGACCGGGACCCCGGACCGGGACCCCGGCCCGGTGCGGCGGCCCGCCGCGGGCGCGGGGACCCGGTCCTCACCGCGCCCGCCTGCGTCCATGCGGGCGAAACCGTGGGCGAAACGCTGCCCGCCGCGCCCCCCGGGGAGCCATGGTCTCCTCGGAGACACCGGCCCGGAGAAGGGAACGAGACATTGCTGCCGAGGCGTACGGGAACGGTCCTGGGCGCGGCCGTGCTGACCATGCTGACCGTGCTGGCCGTGCCGGCGGTCCCGGCCGGCGCTCACGCCGCGGCGGTCGCCTGTGGCGGGGGTACGTCGACCGGCCGTGTGGCGGTCAACGGCTGCATCAGCGCCGAGCGGGGATCGGCCGGCAGGTTCCCCACGCGGGAGATCACGGCGCACATCAGGGCGCGCAACACCGGGTCGAGGGGGGTGGACATCGCCTACGAGGCGTTCTTCCGTGTCGTCGACGGCGGTCACTGGGAGAAGGTGGGCAGCGGCCGCGTCCACGTGCGGGCCGGGGAGTCCGCGGGCCCCCTCGAAGTGGGGAGCACGACGCGGGTGTGCGGTCCCGTGAGGGTGGAGATCCGGGTTCACGCCCGGGCCGGCGGCGCCGCCTGGAGCGGCTGGTCCCCCGCGGCCACGAGGCAGTGCCAGACCTGACAGCCCCGACGTCCCGGACCCCGACCCGGACCCCGGGGCGCGGGCCGGGCCCCCCGCGGCCACTGTCCCCCACCGGCATGTCCCCCGACGCTCAACCTGGACCCGTTTGCCATCGAAGTCGGACCGGCTGCTGGCCCGTGCAACCGCTGCGCACGGATGGACCGGGCCCAGCGCACTCATCGGGCCCGCGTAACCGATGGCGGCACGTTGGGTCACTCGTTGTCGCGGTAGTTCATGAACCAGTGGGTGTCGAAGTAGTGGGCCATCGTGAACGGATGGTGCGGGTCGAGGAGGATGCGGCAGATGAACTCCGCGGCTGAGCAGTCGAAGGGGGCCAAGTCGTCGTCGAAGGTCCGGATGGCGACAGACCAGCGGTCCGGGTCGGTGCTGTCGTCGGTCTGCCAGCAGTACAGGTTCTCGTGCTCGGTGCTTGCCCAGATGAGCAGGCCGTCCTCGCGGAGGTGGGTCCACGGCTCCTGGTTCAGAGTGAGGTATCCGTCGAAGGCTCCTTCCCCGAACGTCTCCACCATGCGTTTGTAGTCGCCGGGAAGGCGCGTGCCCACTTCTGCCTCGATCTGCGCCCAGTCGACGTCCGGCCGCTGCGGGGGCGACGTCCAGGCGGTGATGGCTACAAGCCGCTCAACCCAGTCCTCATCCCGGCCGGTCCCCCCTGTAGGCGGCACCTGTACCCGCCGAGGCACGGCCGCCAGCACCGGCCGGACGACCCCTTGCGCGTCCCGAGCGGTCCCGGCGCCGATCCACTGGCCTCCGTACGCCCATGCCCGTATCGTCTCGCCCCCGCCTTCGAGGACGGCGAGAAGAGCCGCGCCCCGGGACTCGTCCACGGTCGGGTCAGTAAAGCCGTCCAAGACCAGGGTCCGTGGGGCCCCGTAACGGCTGGCCAGCCTGTCTACGAGCATGTGCGGGTCGGTGTCCAATGACAGGTGCACAGATCCACCCGAGGCGTCGATCCGGTCCAGCAGGTCGTTGAGCATCGATTGCGTGAGGTCCATGACGGACAGGGAAGCGCACTCCACTGACAAGGGCGCCGTCGGTCCAACCGCGGTGACACTCGGCGAAGCTTCACTGTCGGGGAACAGGGCCATGGTTCCGAACGCCTCACGCCGTCCGGAACCAGCCTGAACTCCCCCTGCCGAAGCTTGCAGGCCGCACCCCGGTCTCCGGGGCGGGGTAGCCGTTCGCGGCGATGTCCTCCAGTACCGAGGCCGCGCCGCCGCTGACCGCGGCCCTGGCGTTCGGGGTGGCCTGGGAGTCGGCGTACGGGTCGCTGGGCAACTGGGGGTTCTTCCTCGGCGGGCTGCTGCTCCCGCTGGTCCTGCTCGGCTGGCACGCCGCCCTCGCCGCGCGGCGCGGGGCCTCGCTCATCGCGCTGTCCGCCCTCCCTGCCGGCCTCGGCGCCATCCTGGCACTCGTGTCCGTGGGGCACAGCGCGCTGGAGGACCGGGGCGTCGAGATCAGCTGCGTTGTGCTGAAGGTCACCGAGCACACCGAGACGGAGTCCTCCATGGACGCCGAGGGCCACTGGACCTCCACGACCCGGACCTCGTACGACCACCGCCTGGACTGCCCCGCGGGCGGCCCGGAGCACCTGGACACCCCCTCGCGGCTCGTGAAGGAGGGTGAGTCCCTGGCGGTGGTGCACGACCCGCAGGGCAAGGTCTCCCCGCGGGCTGCCGGGGACGTCCACGGCCGGGGCCTGCGCACCGCAGCCGCGATGGCGGTCGGGGCGGCGGTGTTCCTGGGGCTGGTCGGCGGAATCCGGGAGGCGTACGAGAAGCGGCGCCGGAGGCCGCGGCGGCCGGCAGGGCGGTGAAACACCGGCCCCGCCGGAGGGCGGTGAAACACCCGCCCCAGGGCGGCACCCTCCAGCGTTCCCCCACACCCACCCACAGGCGCGACAAACACCCCACCCCTCAAACGACAACGGCCTTCACCAGCAAAACGACGCCCAGCCCAGCACCGGTGAATACCGATGACGCACACCCAGTGCAGACCACACGACGCCCGTCATCTGCCTGGTCCACAGCAACGATCCGAACATAGAGTTCGAACCCTTCGGTGCCATGCCGGTCATGTGCGATCGCGGTGAATGGGCCGACTCCAATCGCCGGTGACGCTGAGCCCAGCCTTCGCCGCATCACTGGGGATGACGTCCGATTTCGACCGACAGCTCTCCCGAAAGGAGTGGTGAGCCGCCATGCACCAGATCCGATGTGAGATCGACAGCGAGTACCGAGGTGCCGAGGCGATGGCCGATCTGGCCTGGCGCTGGCTCACCGAGGCTGCGGACCGCCTTGAGGGCGAGTCCTTCCAGGCACTCCTCGACTCCGCCGGGCAGGTGGAGGAATCGCTCAAGAAGTCGGTGCCGTGCGGCCCGCCCGGGTCGCTCTGGGGCTTCCTCAGCGCGCACATCGTCAGTCGGGGGCGGGTCACCAACCGTTCCCGGGTGCTGACCCGCAAGAACCTGCCGATGCTGCGCAAGTGGCTGGCCCTGGACGTGCAGCTGGCCGAGACCGCTCTCTACCGGCTGGACGACCGCGGCATGCCCGGTGCGGAGCTCCTGCGGATGGGCGTCGCGCGCGACGAGGGCTCCCAGGACTGGGTCAGGCTCAGCGCGGAAACCTCCGTAGAGCGCTTCGGGCCGGCCGCCCAGGCACGCGTGACGGAGCTGCTGCGGGATTTCTCGCAGGAGGTGGACCCGTCCTACGCGCAAGTCGGCTACAGCCTGTCGCTGGGCCGTACCGAGCACGAGGAGCGGGTCGGCCCGCCGCTGCCCGAATGGACGCTGCCGCAGTCGCGGCGGCTGCTGCGCGGCTACGAGTGGCTGATGGTGATCCCATGCGAGATCGCCCAGCAGCTCGGCGGCTGCGACGGCATCGCCGCGGCCGGTGACTTCCACCGGGTCGATACCCTGCGTGACGGCGCGGTGCTGCTCCAGGTCACGCCGGAGTTCGACGGCTTCACCGGCGAGGCGATCGAACGGACGTGGCGGCTGGTGCGCCCCGCACTGAGACCGGGGATGCCCAAGCGCTTCCGGGACGCCGACGCGTGGGGCCCGCCGAGCCGGATCTGGTACGCCGACATCGCCTGATCCCGCAGGGCCGACGAGGCCGGGGCGGGCCGGGCGGGCTGACCGGACGCGGACCTCCCGCCGAGTGCGGACCCTGTGGTGCGTGCCGTCACCCGTCCCCGGCGGTCAGGAGCAAGACCAGGGCCTTGGAGCAGGTGGTCCCGAGCGCGGTGGCCACCGCTTCGGCGGACATACCGTCGTCGCACAGCATCCCGGCGGCCAGCCGTTCGGGCCGCGGCACGGCCGCCTCGCGGACCACGGACAGGTGCGCGGTCCAGTCCTCGAGCGGTCCCGAAAGGGTCGACGTCCGCTTCGAACAGGGGCCGGTCGCCGACCAAGTCCCAGTCCAGGAGGTACTCGGCGGCGCCGCGCCGTCCGCACGCGCACACCGCCCGCTATGCCTCCGCACGCGGACGGCGGGACCGGCCGTCGTAAGCCGACCAGTGCCTGGTCGACGGCACGACCGGACCACTCCCGACATCGAAGTACACCGGGCCCGGCGCGCTGCCGCCGGCCAGTACACCCGCCGCGCCCGCGTGCGCGTCACCGAATTCCACCGTCCGCCAGTTCCACTCCACCAGCACACCGCCCGTTCTCATTCTGGCCTCGTAACCGGATGACACCGCTGACGCATCGGCCCCCGGGTGTAAACCCGTGGGCCGATGCTCGCGCGCGTGATCAATCGGCGGGCCGATGCTGCGCGTGAGGGACACGTGACAGCGTTCCCCTGTGCCCACGGACTGGCCGTCGCGGCACGACTGACGATCCGTCACCACGGGAGGGGCCCATGACCACCACGTCGTTCAACAGCCGGAAGGGGCTGACGCGCCGCCGCATGCTGGGAGCCGCGCTGGCCGCCGGGGCCGCCGTTCCTCTCGCCGCCGTCGCCGGCCCCGCGTGGGCGGACCCGACCGCGGCCGCACCCGCCTCGACGCGGCTCATGCTGCCCGTGCCGACCGGGCCCCACCCGGTGGGCACGGTCCAGCTGCACCTCGTCGACCGGTCGCGTCCGGACGGCATCGCGGGCCCCGGGCACTTCCGCGAGCTGATGGCCACCGTCTGGTACCCCGCCCGGGATGTCGAGCGGTACCCGGTGGCGCCCTGGATGCCGGCCGGCGCACTTCAGGCGTTCCTCGCCGACGCGGGGTTGAGCGCTCTGGCCCCCCTGGGGCCGCTCACTGCCGGCCACGTGGGCGCTCCGGTCCGACGGTCGGGCCGACGGCTGCCCGTCATCGTGTTCTCGCACGGCGCGCACAGCCACCAGGGCGACCACACCGTCATGGTCCAGGAGCTCGCCAGCCACGGATACGCAGTTGTGACGGTGGCTCACCCGTACGACACCTACGCAGAGTTCCCCAACGGTCGGGTCGCCGTCCCCCTCCGTGACAGGCAGGCGCCGACGCTGCCCGGGGACTTCGCCGCCGACCTGCGCTTCGTCCTCGACTGCGTCGAGCAGCTCGCCGCCGGGTGCAATCCGGACGTCGCCCGGAGGAAGCTGCCGGCCGGGCTGCTCGGCTCCCTCGACCCGCAGCGCATGGGCGCGTTCGGCTGGTCGAAGGGCGGGACCGCCACCGCCTGCGCCACGCTCGCGGACGAGCGCATCCGGGCCGGGCTGAGCCTCGACGGCCCGATGCAGATGAACCCGCCGCTCGCCGGCGACCTGGACCGGCCGTTCATGATGATGTCCGCCGCATTCACCCGGGCCACGGATCCCGAAGCCGCCGCATTCTGGTCGCACCTGCGGGGCTGGCGGCTGGACATCCAGGCCCAAGGCGCCGCCCACGTCTCGTACGGCGACAACGAGGCACTGTTCCCACAGGTGGCGAAGCTGTTCGGATGGAGCGGGCAACAGCTCCAGGACGTGATCGGCACCCTCGATCCCGATCAGGCGGTGAAGATCCAGCAGGCGTACCCGCTCGCGTTCTTCGACAAGCACCTGCGTCACCGTCGGGGGCACCTGCTCGACGGGCCATCCCCGGCATTCCCCGCAGTGACGTTCCTCCCTTGAGTACCCAGGACCGCAGCACTGCGGTCCCTCCCAGGTGCTTGAGGGAGCACGTGGGTCCGGACGGCAGTCCGGGGCTCTACCGGCCCGCGCGGCCGACACGCCACCAGCCTGCCCCGCGCCCTGAGGTGCAGCATGTCCCGGTGCTCCGCCCGAAGGCGTTCGGCTGTGTGACGGCACCGCCGGAAGGGGGCGCCGTCTGGAGTCCGTTTCGTCTCCGCCGGCCTTGTGCGCCGCGGTGGGTCGACGCCGGTGCGCGGAGGGGGTCGAGCGGCGTAACGTGGTGCGGTATGAGCGAGGTTGTGGAATCCAAGGGTCCGAAGGTTCCGCCGAGTTTCCCTCCGAAGTCGCCGCCGCCGCAGAAGAAGCCCGTGGAGCCGCCGCGGCCGCAGCCGGCGACGAAGCCGAAGTCGCTCACCGGGGTGCCGCCCCGGCTGGTCGTCACCAGCCGGCGGGCGAGGGTGCTGGCGTTCCGCGCGGACCAGTGGGCGGCGAAGAAGGCCGCCGGACAAGCTGCGCTCGCCGTCGCCGGGTGGGACTATCCGCTGCTGGACGAGCACGACTTCCTCAAGGCAGTCCACGGCCTGGTCCACGCAGCCGTGGCAGGCGGAGGCAAACGCGTCAGCGTCCACCTCGCCGACCAGGACTCGAAAATCCTCGTCGTGGTCCTCAACCACCAGACCTACAATCAGGAAGGCGCAGGGCAGCTGCCGAAGGAGGTGGCGCTGCTGCGCACCGTCGACGCCTGCGGCACCCACACCGACCACGACGGCCACGCCTGGTGGGCACTCCTCGACGCCGCCCCCCGACCGAAGAAGCACCTGGCCTAGCACAGGGAGCGGCGCTCCGGGCAGGATCCGGGCCATCCCAGGCGAGCGTGTGGCGGGTGGCCGACGACGCGTGACCGACCCGGGGTGGAGCACGAGTCCGGACGGGTCCGTGTCGGTTCGCGGGGCCTCCCTGCGACTGCTGGGTACGCGGACCAGACGAACTAAGTACGTGCGCCCATGCGGAGGCCGCAGGGCGGGGAGTGCAATGGGGGCGTGAAAGCAACTTCTACCCTGGCACCTCCGGCCGAGCGGCCCCTGGAGGAAGCGGCCGGTCCTGGAACTCGGCGTCGGGGTAGTGGTTGCGGATGAGGTGGGCCTTGGACCTGGGCCACCCCGGCTCGTGCCCCGAGCTGGCCGAAGCCGCGCTGCACCGAGCCGCAGGAAAGGTCGACCGGCAGACCGAGGCCCTGCTGCTGGTGACGTGCGCCAGGGCGTACGGGGCCGGCGGGCAGCCCACGAAGGCGGCCCGTGCGCTGCTGGCGGCCGAGGACGCCGTGACGGACACGCGGGAGGACGTCCCCGCCTACGCCGCAGCCTCGGGGCCGGTGGCGGCCACGGTCGCCTCGCACATGGGCAAGACGCTGACCGCGATGAAGGACCACACGGCGGCCGAACGTCACTACTGATTCGGGCTGGCCAACGTGCAGTTTCCTGCCCGGAAGCGGCACCAGCAGCTCCTGCGCGTAGTCCTGGAGCAGGATGGAGACATCACGGCCTCCGACCCTGCCCACCTCCTCCGCGATCAGCGGCGCGATCAGCTGTGGCGGCAGCAGCCGCGCCCGATCCAGCAGCAGGCCGAGCAGCCGCTCACCAAAACCCTCCGACCGGTCCTCCGCGATCTCCTCGCCCATAAGCCCGCTTCGCCAACCCTTCCTGCACCAGCCCGGTCACGCCTGCGCACAACGTGGTCCTGGAAGCCCGCTTGAGTAGCTCATTACGCCAAGCGCGGCATGTCGGCCCACGCCATCCAGTCCGCACTGACCACGCAGGATGCTTCCAGCACCTGCTCCCGGGTCTTCCCCGTCGACCCGTACCGGCGTGCCTTCGTCCCGCCCACGCGGTATCGGACGACACGAAAGGTGTCAGTGGGCCCTCGGCAACATCGAGGCCGCCGGAGCCACCTGAGACCGCCACTGCTCCATGCCGAAGCACCCCGACGTGAGACGCCGGGGCGCTTCGTATCGGCGGCGCCGACCTGTCGGCACAACTCGGTCGTGCTCGCCCACGACTCGGCCGTGCATGACGAGGCGATCCCCTTTTGAGGCGTGCACTGGTGCGACCCTCCCTGTTCGACGACCCTGCGTGCATTCACGCTAGGTAATCGAATTGTAGCTAATGGTATGCGTGACATGCGGCCTACGCCCCGCGCCGACCGCCGGAGGCCCTCCGTGCCGCCGCAAGCAGCGCCAGACCCTCGAAGACGTCGCCGCCGCCGAGGCGCAGAACTCCTCTTCCAGGTCCTGACCGAACGCGAGGAGAAGCACAGCGTCACCATCACCTCCAACGAGTCCTTCTCCGGCTGGACCAAGACCTTCACCGACCCCCGCCTCCGCGCGGCCACCGTCGACCGCCTCACTTTCGGCGGCAACATCTTCGAAACCGGCACCGATTCCCACCGCCTCGACACCACCCGAGCGCGCGCCGAACAGCAGGGCGTCAGCTGACGACACGTTCCGTCGCCTTCCTCGGTGCGGTGGACGGTCGCCGGAACAGCAACGACGGGGCCTGTGGTCAGGCGGGACGGCAGGCCTCGCAGACGTGGTTGTCGATCGCGGCCACCAAGTCCTGGGCCTGTGTCTGCACGGCGACATCCCCGTCACCGGCCAGCCTGTCTGCCAGGCTCCTGCCGTCGAGCACAGCTCGGTGAGCCGCGTACTGAACGTCGAGCCGTGGAGGATTGGCCTGTTCAAGGATCGTCCGGAGCAGCTGGATCACACCGCACCGGCTGGCGACAGAGTCACTCACCGCCAGATCCCACAGAAACGGAACCGCCTCGGCTGTCGCGTCGAAGACAGACAGCTCACCGAGCCATAGTCCAAGATCACTCAGCGCTGAAGCGCTGGTCACTGCATCGCCCCACGCCACCCGTGACAGCCGGCCCGGAACCTCTTCCGCTGATCCGTACGCGTGCGTCAGCTCGTGCCACCTGACGCGGCTCATGCCCTTGAGTATCGTCCCCACCGCGCACCCCAGTTCTCATGCCTGCCTGCGACACCAAGCGTCCCCGTTCCACCTCACGGAGCAAATCGACCGCGAGCCTGGCCCGACACGCTGAAGGGGCGTTCCCAGAACTCGCCAACATGTCACCCACCGCCGAGGCCAGGACTCTCCAAACCCACCGACATACGTTGCTCGTCCCCACCTACGTAGCCAGCGGAGTATCGCCGACGATGGCAATGACCGTGTCGGTCGCGGTGTCGGGGGCGGTCGCCCCCTCACGACAGCAGCCTGCCCAAACCGCGCAAACATCGCAGGTAGGGATACTGGGCAGCCCCGTCCGACCGGTCACGGACGCAGCGATGAGTTTTCCCGGCCCGGCAAGTCTCACCATCGTTGTCGACAACACAGGAGGAGCACGTGACTCAGCTGCTGAGAGTCCAGAACTTCAACGTCTCGAGTGACGGGATCGGTGCCGGTGAGGACCAGACCCTCGAGAGGCCATTCGGTCATGTCGATCCCGAGAGGCTGTTCTCCTGGGCCGGCGCCACCGCGAGCTGGCCCATGCGCACCGACCCCGGAGGGAGCCGGGGCCTCGACGACTACCTCACGCGGGACTACGCACGCAACATCGGCGCCGAAATCATGGGCCGCAACAAATTCGGGCCCCAGCGCGGTCCGTGGCACAACCATGAGTGGCAGGGCTGGTGGGGTGACGAGCCCCCGTTCCGCACCCCGGTATTCGTCCTCACCCACCACAAGCGTCCTTCGCTCACGCTCTCCGACACCACGTTCCACTTCGTCGACGCCGACCCTGCCGCAGTCCTCGAACTGGCACGGGAAGCGGCGCAGGGCAAGGACGTCCGGCTCGGCGGCGGAGCCACCACCATCCGCGAGTTCCTCGACGCCGACCTCGTCGACACCCTGCACGTGGCGGTCTCACCGGTGAAGCTCGGGTCCGGAGTACGTCTCTGGGAGTCACCCGAAGAGCTGCTCGACCGGTTCCACCTCGACGTCGTCCCCAGCCCGAGCGGCGTGACGCACCACCTGTTCTGGCGAAAATGACCGGTCCGGCCATGGCCGTTTCTTCAGTTCATGCCCGGGTGGAGGCGAGCCGGTAGGAGTCGGTGCCGACTCGATGATCGCGCCGTTGAACGTCAGGCGGTCGACGCTAGCGGGACGCCTTTGTCCCGCTAGTGTGATGCGCCAGAAATCCTGATGGTTATTTACTACGCTGTTGTCATGTCGCATTCGGGTCCTTCTGCTGTGGAGATCACGCTGTCCGAAG